>DASXNK010000209.1 GCA_036495095.1 Candidatus Dormiibacterota bacterium
AAGCAGTCTTTCGGTGTGGGCGTGGAGCGGATGTTCCCGGTGCATTCCCCCAAGATCGAGCGCATCGAGCTGGCCGCTCGCGGTGACGTGCGCCGGGCCAAGCTCTACTACCTGCGCGAGAAGGTCGGCAAGCGCGCCCGCATCCGCGAGCGCCGCGAGCCCATCGGCGGCAACAGCTCGACCCGCGCCGCAGCCGCCGCGGCGGCGCTGGCCAGCTCCGCGGCGCCGCCGCCCGCGGTCGCGGAGCCGGAGCCGGAGCCTGAGCTCGAGCAGGTCGGCGCCGGCGCGCAGGAGGACGCTGACGAGTAGGCGGGAGCGCCCCGCCCCCGACGCGCTCCCCCCCGGCCGCCCGCTCAAGGACCGGGTCGGACAGGCGGGCGAGTCCGCCGCCCTCGCCTGGGTCCGCGAGCAGGGCTGGACGGTGCTCGCCCGGGACTGGCGGGCGCGCGCCGGCCAGATCGACATCGTGGCGGAGGACGGGGAGACCCTGGTCCTCATCGAGGTCAAGGCCCGCCGCGGGACCGGGTTCGGCCTGCCCGAGGAGGCGGTCGACGTCCGCAAGCAGCAGAAGCTCCGCACCCTGATGGAGACCTATCGCCTGGCCACCAAGCGGCAGCGCCAGCAGTGCCGCATCGACGTGCTCGGGCTCATCCTGGACGACCGGCTGCAGGTCACCCGCTGCCAGCACATCCCCAACGCCGTGGGTGACGAATCTACGGCGTGATCGTGAACGGCGCCGAGGCGGAGACCGGGTAGCCGGGGAACGACGCCTTGGCGTGGTACTGGCCGGGCGGTACCTGTTGAAGCTTGTACGGGTCCTCGTTGCCCTTCTGGTCCCAGGGAACGGGATAGGTGAGCGTCCCGCCCCGCGGCGCCAGCGGCTGGCAACCATCGGCGGGGCAGCCGAGGTGCACCGCGTAGACCGCGGCTCCTGACGGATCGGGCTCGATGGCGAAGTCGCCGGCGGCGTTGAAGAGGCAGCCGCCGGCGCTGAGGTTGCGCACCACCACCTTCACGGTCACGGCCGCGCCGGCCGCGTATCGGGGGAGGTCGGTGGTGGTGCTGATGCCCACCTCGCCAGGGGTGCAGGTCGGCGCCGGGGTGCGGGCGGCGAGGGTGGCCGAGGTCGTCGGGCGCGCCGTCACCCGGGTGGTCGGCGTCGCCGGCACCGGGGTGCCGAACGAGACGCTGGCGGTGGTGCTCCGCGAGGTGGTCGAGCTCGTCCCGGTGGACGGCGGGGGGCTGCTCTGCGCCGTGGACGGCCCGCCGCCGCAGGCGGCGCCGAAGAGCACGAGGACCGTGACCGCCGCGAGGGGGGCGCCGCGCATCGCGTCACTCTACGGTTTCGACGGTGGGCAGGGTGAGCGCCCGCTCGGAGGGCCGCGGGACAGCCCGCGCGCGCCATCATGGACGGATCACCGGTCGCCCTCCGAGGACGCTCCATGTGCCGCAGCATCAAGACGCTGCGCGGGATCGAGCCCCCCGCCAGCGCCGACGACGTGCACGCCGCCGCGCTCCAGTTCGTGCGCAAGGTGAGCGGCTACCGGGCCCCGTCGGCCGCCAACCGCGAGCCCTTCGACGCCGCGGTCGAGGCGGTCGGCGCCGCCGCCCAGCAGCTGCTCGTCGACCTGCGCCCCGGCTACGCCGCCTCCGGGCGCCGGCCGCAGCGTCGCAGCTCCGAGCCCACGTAGCCGACCAGCTCCACCGCGGCCCGCCGTGCCGGCGCCTGGGCGTCGCGGCGCCCGGTCCCGGCGGCGGCGAGCCCGTCCTCGAGCTCGCGGACCAGGGCGAGCGCGCGGTGCGCGGTGCCGTCGGCGCCGAGCGCCGCCACCGCCTCCGGCTCCGGCGTGGTGGGCTGGCCGCCGAGGGTGGCGAGGATCTCGCCGAGCGCCTCCAGCACCTCGGAGTGGACCAGCACGGCGCGGACCACCCGCTCCTCCCGCCGCTCGCCGGTGAGCAGGTCGAGGCCGGCCTCGAGGTGCCCGCGGAGCAGGTGCATCCGGCGGGCGGCGCTGCGCAGCACCGCGGCGTGGCGCTGGTTGACCGCCTCCTGCGCGAGACTGGCGCGGAGGCTGGCGTAGCGGGAGGTCTGGGGCGGGGGCGACGGCCGCCGCGGGGCGCCCTCGGTGGGCGCGCCGGAGATCGGCGGCACCCCGAGCCGCGCCAGCAGCAGGTGCTCGGTGCCGCAGTGCCAGAGCCCGGCGACGTCCCGGTCGCGACACGGGGCGCCGCAGTGCGCGCACCTTCCCACCCCCTCCATCGCCGGAGTCATCACCTTCCTCCTTCAGGACCCGGGCCGGTGGGCACGGGTCCGGGGAGCAGCGTAGGCAGCCCCCGAGGCGCGGAACATCACGGATTCCCGTGATTTCTTGCGTCTGGCCTGTGCGGGCGCGATACCACTTCCCAGGCTGTATACTCATCTGTATGACTGCGAGCGCCACCTGCTGCGCCGTCCAGGGCGTCGCCGGAGTGCCGGTCACGGTCGAGGCCGATCTGAGCAACGGGCTCCCCGGCTTCACCGTGGTGGGCCTCACCGACCGGGCCATCCAGGAGGCGCGGGTGCGGGTGAAGGCGGCGGTCGGCAACTCGGGGCTCGACTTTCCCAACCGGAAGCTGACCGTCAACCTCGCACCCGCCGAGCTCCCCAAGGAGGGCACCGGCTTCGACCTGGCGATCGCGGTCGCGGTGCTTCGCTGCGGCGGCCGCGAGCTCCGCCTCGAGGGCACCGCCCTGCTCGGTGAGCTCGCCCTCGACGGCGAGCTGCGCCCGGTGGCCGGGGTGCTCCCCATGGCCCGCTGCCTGCGCGCCGCCGGGGTGCGCCGGCTGGTGGTGCCGCCGGGGAACGCCGCCGAGGCCTGCCTGGTCGAGGGCCTCGAGGTGGTCGCCCCGGCCTCGCTCCGCGCCTGCGTCGAGCACCTCGACGGCACCACCCCGCTCCCGCTCGCGACCCCCGTGCCGGCCCCGCCCGCGCTCCCGGGCGGGGTCGACCTCGCCGACATCCGCGGGCAGGCCACCGCCAAGCGCGCCCTCGAGATCGCCGCCGCCGGGGGACACAACCTGCTCATGGTCGGCCCACCGGGGTCGGGCAAGACGATGCTCGCCCGCGCCCTCGCCTCGCTGCTCCCCGACCTGATCGTGGAGGAGGGCCTCGAGGTCGCGGCCGTGTACTCGCTGCGCGGGGCGCTGCGCGACCGTCACGCCGCCTCGCTGCGCCCGCCCTTCCGCGCCCCCCACCATTCGATCTCGCGGGCCGGCCTGGTCGGCGGCGGCGCCGGCCTCGCCCGGCCCGGCGAGATCAGCCTGGCCCATCGCGGCGTGCTGTTTCTCGACGAGCTCTGCGAGTTCTCCCGGGGTCACCTCGAGGCGCTCCGCCAGCCGCTGGAGGAGCGGACCATCACCGTGGCCCGGGTCCGGGGCGCGGTCGTCTTCCCCGCGTCGATCACCCTGGTGGCCGCCGCCAACCCCTGCCCCTGCGGTCACCACGAGGACCCGGCGCAGCTGTGCTCCTGCGAGCCCCGAGCGCTGACCGCGTACCGGTCGCGGCTCAGCGGGCCGGTGCGCGACCGGATCGACCTCGGCGTCCGGGTGCCGCGCCAGGCCTACGGCCAGCTCTTCGACGCCACCCCGGAGGAGCCCTCGGCAGCGGCGCGCAGCCGGGTGGAGGCGGCCCGCGGCCGGCAGCGCGACCGCGAGGAGCCGGCGGGGGCCTCGCTCAACGCGCTGCTCGACGCCCGCCGCCTGCTCCGGGCGGCGCGGCCGACCGGCGCCGCCACCCGGCTGCTCGCCGCCGCCGGCGAGCGGCTGGGGCTCAGCGCCCGTGGCTTCCACCGCGTGCTCCGGGTGGCCCGCACCGTGGCCGACCTCGCCGGCGAGGACCGGGTGGGGGAGGATGCGGTGGCCGAGGCGCTTCGCCATCGCGGCGAGGCGGGGGCGTGAACGGCTGCCGGCGGGTGGCGCGCGGCGGCCCCGGCTGGCCGGTCCCGCTCGAGCACCTCGCCACCCCCCCCGCGGAGCTCTGGGTGCGGGGCACGCTCTGGCCGCCCCCCGCCGCCGCGGTCGCGGTGGTCGGGGCGCGGGCGGCCACCCTGACCGGCCTGGAGGTGGCGCGCGAGCTGGGACGCGAGCTCGCCACCGCCGGGGTGCTGGTGATCAGCGGGCTGGCCCGGGGCATCGACGCCGCCGCCCATCGCGGCGCCCTCGAGGCGGGCGGTCCCACCCTCGCCGTGCTCGGCTGTGGCGTCGACCTCTGCTATCCGCCCGGCCACGAGCGGCTGCTGGAGGCGGTCTGCGGCGCCGGCGCGGTGATCTCCGAGGACCCTCCGGGCACCGGGCCGGTCGCCTGGCGTTTCCCGCGTCGCAACCGGCTGATCGCCGCCCTCGCCCTCGGCGTGGTGGTGGTGGAGGCGGGCGAGCGCAGCGGGGCGCTGAGCACCGCCCGCCACGCCGCCGACCTGGGGCGGGAGGTCCTGGCCGTCCCGGGGTCGGTCCGCAGCGCGCAGAGTCGCGGCACCAACCGGCTGATCCGGGTCGGCGCGACTCCCCTGCTCGAGCTCGAGGACCTCGCCGGGGCGCTCCCGGAGCTGCCCCTGGCGAGCCCGCGGCGGCTGGCGACAGGCCCCGCCGCGCCCCCCGACGACCCGGTCCTGCGCGCCCTCCTCGAACTGGTGGGCAGCGACCCGGTGCACCCCGACCAGCTCGCCGAGGCGACCCGTGCCGGGGCCGCCGAGATCGCCGTCCGCCTCTGCGCCCTGGAGCTCGGGGGGTGGGTCCGCAGCCTCCCCGGGGGTGGGGTCAGCCGGGTCGGCGGCCGGTGAGGGGCATCCGGGCGGTCGCGAGACCGCTGCTATGATCGGCCGCACGCCGCGGCCGGCGAGTTTGACTGGCAGCGACCGCGGAGAGACTGCAGGGCATGGCCAACCGCCTCATCATCGTCGAGTCACCGAGCAAGGCGCGCACCCTCGGCAAGTTCCTCGGCTCCGGCTACACCATCAAGGCGTCGATGGGGCACGTCCGCGACCTGCCGAAGTCGAAGCTCGGCGTCGACCTCGAGAAGGGATTCGCGCCCCAGTACGAGGTCACCAAGGAGGCGCAGATCAAGGAGCTGCGCGCCGCGGCCAAGGGCGCCATCGAGGTGATCCTCGCCTCCGACCCCGATCGCGAGGGCGAGGCCATCGCCTGGCACCTCGCCGAGGCGCTCCGCCTCAAGGACCCTCAGCGCGTGGTCTTCCACGAGATCACCCGCGCGGCGGTCGAGGCGGCGCTGCTCGCCCCCCGCCTGATCGACCGTGACCTGGTCGCCGCCCAGGAGGCGCGCCGGGTCATCGACCGCCTGGTCGGCTACCAGCTCAGCCCCTTCCTCTGGAAGAAGGTGCGCACCGGACTGAGCGCCGGGCGGGTGCAGTCGGTCGCGGTGCGGCTGGTCGTCGACCGCGAGAACGAGATCGACGCCTTCGTCCCCGAGGAGTGGTGGACGGTGGAGGCCCAGCTGGCCACCGACCAGGGGGCAACCGTCATCGCCCGGCTCTACGCCCAGCGCGGCGACGCCACCCTGGCCGAGGGGGAGGAGGAGGAGGTCTCCGGCAAGGCCGCCGACCCTGGGGACACCAAGCTCCGCCTGCCCGACGAGGCGGCGGCGCTGAAGGTGCTGGCCGCCCTCGGCGTCGACGCGGAGGGCCAACCCGGTGCCGGTGTGCCGCCCTTCGAGGTCGCCAAGGTCACCGCCCGCGAGTCCACGCGATCGGCGCCCAATCCCTACACCACCAGCACGATGCAGCAGGACGCCAGCACCCGGCTGCGGATGGCGCCGAAGAAGAGCATGCAGATCGCCCAGGGTCTCTACGAGGGGATCGAGCTGGGCAGCGAGGGCCCGGTCGGCCTGATCACCTACATGCGCACCGACTCGACGCGGATCAGCGACAGCGCACGTGCCGCCGCCCACGCCCACATCGAGTCGGCCTACGGGAAGCAGTACGTGGGCCGGGGCACCCCCAGGGTGTCGAAGGCCAAGGCGCCGGCGGTGGCCGCCCAGGACGCGCACGAGGCGATCCGTCCCACCGACCCCGAGCGCACCCCGGACTCGGTCGCGACCCACCTGACCGCTCCCCAGCTCAAGCTCTACGACCTGATCTGGCGCCGCTTCGTGGCCAGCCAGATGGCCCCGGCGAAGTTCGACACCACCCGCGTCGACATCAACGCGGGCGACTACGTCTTCCGCGCCAACGGGTCGGTGCTCCGCTTCGACGGCTTCACCCGGGTGCTGCGCCGCGACGACGACCAGAAGGATCGGAGCCTCCCGGCGCTCGTCGAGGGCGCCCTGCTGGCGCTGCAGCAGCTGACCCGCGAGGGCCACGTCACCCAGCCGCCCCCCCGCTACACCGAGGCCTCGCTGATCAAGGAGATGGAGGAGCGCGGCATCGGCCGGCCCTCCACCTATGCGCCCACGGTCGACGTCATCCAGGAGCGCAAGTACGTGCGCCAGGAGGAGCGGCGGCTGCATCCCACCGAGCTCGGCAAGACCGTCGACGGCGTGCTCCGCAGCCAGTTCCCCGCGATCGTCGACGTCACCTTCACCGCCGACCTGGAGAAGCGGCTCGACGGGGTCGAGGACGGGCACGCCGGCTTCGAGGCGACGATCCGCGAATGGTACACGCCCTTCGCCGACACCCTGGAGAAGGCCGAGAACAACCTCGAGCGGGTGAGGATCCCCACCAAGGACACCGGCGAGGAGTGCCCGGAGTGCGAGGAGGGCCGGCTGGTGGTCCGCGAGGGCCGCTTCGGCGAGTTCGTGGGCTGCTCCCGCTACCCCGAGTGCAAGTACATCAAGAAGGACGGGCCCGCGCCCGAGCCCACCGGCGAGCCCTGCCCCGACTGCGGGCGTCCGCTGGTGGTGCGCCAGGGCAAGCGCGGGCCGTTCACCGGCTGCTCCGGCTATCCCGACTGCAAGTACCTGCGCGACGAGGCGGCCAAGCCCGCCGGCGCCGAGGGCGACGCGGCCCCCGAGGAGCTCGGCGCCTGCCCGGAGTGCGGGAAGCGACTGGCCCGCAAGAGCGGCCGACGCGGGCCGTTCGTGGGGTGCTCCAACTACCCCGACTGCAAGTACATCCAGCCGCGCGCGAGCGGCGAGCAGGGCGGCCGTCCCGCGGCCCAGCCGACCGGCGAGAACTGCCCCGACTGCGGCAAGCCGCTGGTCACCCGGATGGGCCGGCGAGGACCCTTCGTGGGCTGCTCCGGATACCCGAAGTGCCGTCACATCAAGGGCGACGCCCCCCCCGATGGAGTGCCCGCCAACGGCACCTCGGGCGACGGCGCCGCTCCCGCGGCCGCGGCACCGGTCGCGCCGGTGGTGCTCGACCCCGAGCTCGGCGCCTGCCCCGACTGCGAGCGTCCCCTGGTCCGCCGCCAGGGCCGCTTCGGCCCGTTCGTGAGCTGCTCCGGCTACCCGAACTGCAAATACCGACCGCCCAAGGCCACGGCGGCACGCTCCGCCGCCGGGTGAGCATGAGCGCTGCGCGGCCGCATGCGACCACCATCGTGGCGGTCAAGCGGGGAGGCCAGGTGGCCATCGCCGGCGACGGTCAGGTGACCGTCGGCGACGTCGTGATGAAGCACCGCGCCGGCAAGGTGCGGCGGCTCTTCCACGACGAGATCATCGTGGGCTTCGCCGGCGCTGTCGCCGACGCGTTCACCCTGTTCGACAAGTTCGAGCAGCAGCTCGAGAAGCACCAGGGCAACCTCCTGCGCGCCGCCGTCGGGCTCAGCCGGGAGTGGCGCACCGACCGCTACCTGCGCCACCTCGAGGCGATGCTGCTGGTCGCCAACTCCTCTCAGCTGCTCCTGCTGAGCGGCGATGGTGAGATCATCGAGCCAGACGACGACGTCGCCGCCATCGGCAGCGGCGGGCCGTACGCCCACGCCGCGGCCCGCGCGCTGGTGCAGAACACCGAGCTGACCGCCCCCGAGGTGGCCCGGCGCGCCCTGGAGATCGCGGCCAGCCTCTGCATCTACACCAACGACCACATCACCGTGCAGACCCTCGACACCATCGACGAGGCCCCCGCGGGCACCGCCGGCGAGAAGACGGCTGCGGAGAGCCTTCCATGAGCGACACCCGCCCCGGTGGCGCCCCCGCCCACGTTCCCGACGGAGAGGCACCCCTGACCCCCGCCGCCCGTGGCGAGCGCGAGGGCGCCGAGCCCGCCGACACGAATCTGCCCGGGGGCGTCGCGCCCGCCGGCACGCCTGCGCCCACCACCCCGGGCGGTGACGCCGCCGCGGCCGAGCCGGCCGCGGAGACCCCACCCGGCGTCGACGAGCTGCGCCCGGCGCAGATCGTCAGCCGCCTCGACGAGTTCATCATCGGCCAGGACAGCGCCAAGCGCGCCGTCGCCGTCGCCCTCCGCAATCGCCTGCGCCGCCAGCGCCTCCCCGAGGCGATGCGCGCGGAGGTGATCCCCAAGAACATCCTGATGATCGGCCCCACCGGGGTGGGGAAGACGGAGATCGCCCGCCGGCTCGCCCGGCTCACCCGCTCCCCCTTCATCAAGGTGGAGGCGACCAAGTTCACCGAGGTGGGCTACGTCGGCCGTGACGTCGAGGCGATCATCCGCGACCTGCTCGAGCAGACCATCACCGAGGTCCACAACGACCGCGTCGCCGAGGTCGAGGGCAGCGCCCGGGACACCGCAGAGGAGCGCATCCTCGACGCCCTCCTCGACGCCGACGCCCGCGAGGCCCTGGAGGGCACCAAGTCCGGCAGGGGCACCCGCGCCAGGCCCGCCACCGGCACCCCGACCGCACCGCCGGCTCCGCCGGCCGCCGAGGTCGAGGCCGCGGCCGGGGCCGCCACCGAGGCAGGGGCCGCCATCGAGGCCGGGGCTGCCACCGAGACCGGGGTCGCTCCCGAGGCCCCGGCTCCGGCCGCCGGCGACGGCGACGGCGACGGCGAGGCGGCGCCCGACGGCGAGACCGGCCCGGACGGAGAGACCGCGCGCCGCCGCCGCCGGCTGCAGCGCCGCCGCCTGCGCCAGCGGCTGCGCGCCCGCCAGCTCGAGGACCGGGTGGTCGAGATCGAGGTGGAGGAGCCGTACCAGCCGATGGTCGAGAACGTCTCCGGCGCCGGCTTCGAGGACATGGGCGCGACCCTCGCCGACTTCCTCTCCCAGCTCGCCCCGCCCCGCAAGCGGATGAAGCGGATGACCGTCGCCGACGCGCGGACCGCCCTCGTCGACGAGGAGACCGATCGCCTCATCGACATGGACCGGGTCTACGACGAGGCCATCCGCTCGGTCGAGGACAGCGGCATCGTCTTCATCGACGAGGTCGACAAGATCGCCGGCCAGGGCTCGGAGCACGGCCCCGACGTCAGCGGTGAGGGGGTCCAGCGCGACCTCCTCCCGGTGCTCGAGGGCTCGACGGTGCACACCCGATACGGCGCCGTCCACACCGACCACATCCTCTTCATCGCCGCCGGCGCCTTCACCATGTCCCGGCCGAGCGACCTGATCCCCGAGTTCCAGGGCCGCTTCCCGATCCGCGTCGAGCTGAAGCCGCTCAACGAGGCCGACCTTGCGCGGATCCTGGTCGAGCCCAGCAACTCCCTGACCAAGCAGTACACCGCCCTGCTCGGCACCGAGGGGGTCACCCTCGAGTTCAGCGCCGACGGCCTCCAGGAGCTCGCCCACCAGGCCGCCCAGGTGAACCAGCAGGACGAGAACATCGGCGCCCGCCGGCTCTTCACCATCCTCGAGAAGGTGCTGGAGGACGTCTCCTTCCGCGCCGACGAGTTCGCCGGCCAGACAGTCACGGTCGACGCCGCCATGGTCCGGGCCAGGCTGGGCGACCTGGTCAGGAACGAGGATCTGCGGCGCTACGTGCTGTAAGGGTGGAGCGACGTCGTCGCAGGCCCTTCACGACGAAGCCGATCTCGCCGGCAAGCCGCCCCCAGCGTCGAATGCGTCTCCAGTGGGTACACTGCGCCCATCACACACCCCCGGTGGTCGCCGGCGAGGGTGCCCGATCAGTGCCGATCGGGTATGCCGGCACTGGACGCCGGGGGGAGGCAACAACCCCCAATCTGGAGGAGAAGGCACCGTGCCTGTCGCAACCCTGCGCCAGCTCCTGGAGGCCGGAGTCCACTTCGGTCACCAGACGAGCCGGTGGAATCCCAAGATGCGCCCGTACATCTTCGCGGCGCGCAACGGCATTCACATCATCGACCTGCAGCAGACCCAGGCGATGCTGGACGAGGCCTGTGAGTTCGCCCGCGACCTGGTCGCCGGCGGCGAGAAGATCCTGTTCGTGGGCACCAAGAAGCAGGCCCAGGACACCATCGAGGAAGGCTGCAAGCGCAGCGGGCAGTTCTACGTGACCCACCGGTGGATGGGCGGCATGCTCACCAACTTCGGGGTCATCCAGCGCCGCCTCCGCAACCTCGCCGACCTCCGCGCCGCCCATGAGCGTGGCGACTTCGAGCGGATGGGCGCCAAGGAGGCGAACGTCAACCAGGACGAGCTCGACCGCCTGGAGCGCAACTTCGGCGGCATGGCGGGGATGAAGCGTCTCCCCGGAGCCCTCTTCGTGGTCGACTGCCGCAAGGAGCGGCTGGCGGTCACCGAGGCGAACAAGCTGCACATCCCGGTGATCGCGATCGCGGACAGCAATGTCGACCCCGAGCAGATCCAGCACGTGATCCCCGGCAACGACGACGCCATCCGCGCGGTGCGGCTGATCACCGGGCTGCTGGTCGACGCCATCGTCGACGGCCAGCAGATGCTCGGCGAGCGCGAGATGCGCGAGCGCCAGGCCGCCGAGGAGGCGGCCGCCGAGGCCGCGGCGGCGGCGGCGCGTGCCGAGGCGGCGGCGGCCAACGTCGCCGGCCAGGAGGCCGAGATGGCGGGCGCGACCGCAGGCACGGAGGAGGCGTAGGTGGCCGAGAACGGGACGGAGATCACCGCCGCCCTGGTCAAGCAGCTTCGCGAGATGACCGGCGCGGGGATGATGGACTGCAAGCGCGCCCTCGCCGACACCGGCGGCGACATCGAGAAGGCGAAGGACAAGCTCCGCGAGAAGGGCATGGCCCGCGCCGCAGGGAAGTCGGACCGCACCGCCAACGAGGGCATCGTCGAGGCGTATCTGCACAGCCCCGGGGGCGCCGCCCCCAAGCAGGGCGCGCTGCTCGAGCTCAACTGCGAGTCCGACTTCGTCGCCAGGACCGACGACTTCAAGGCGCTCGCCCGCGAGCTCGCCCTCCAGGTGGTCGGTGCCCGGCCGCGCTGGGTGCGCCGGGAGGAGGTTCCCGCCGACATCGTCGAGCGTGAGAAGGCGATCTACCGCGCCCAGGTCGCCGGCAAGCCGGACAACATCATCGAGAAGATCGTCGACGGCAAGCTCGAGGCCTTCTACGGCGAGGTCTGCCTCGTCGACCAGGTCTGGGTGAAGGACGAGAAGCGGAAGAAGAAGGTCGGCGAGCTGGTCACCGAGGCCACCGCCAAGCTCGGTGAGAAGGTCAGCATCGCCCGCTTCGCCCGCTTCGAGGTCGGCGAGGTCGCCGAGGGCGGTCAGGGCGCCGAGGCCGGTGGGAACGGCGCCGTCGCGCCGTCCGAGTCCTGAGCGCCGAATCCGGTGCCGGCGGTGTCGCCGAGTTGACCGAGCCACCGGCCGCCGGCGAGGAGGGCCCGACCCCGCGCTGGCGGCGCGTGGTGGTGAAGCTGAGCGGCGAGGCGCTGATGGGCGGCTCGCAGTACGGCATCGACGCGGCCACCCTCGGGTTCATGGCCAAGCAGGTGGAGCAGGTGGTCGCCAACCACCACGTCGAGGTCGCCATCGTGGTCGGCGGCGGCAACATCGTCCGCGGCCTGGAGGTGAGCTCCCAGGGCGTCGACCGGGTCACCGGCGACTACATGGGGATGCTGGCGACCATGATCAACGCCCTGGCGCTGCGCGACGCGCTGGAGCGGCGCGGGCTCGACTGCCGGGTGCAGACCGCGATCGAGATGCACCAGGTCGCCGAGCCGTACATCCGGGGCCGGGCGATCCGCCATCTCGAGAAGGGACGCGTGGTGATCATGGGCGCGGGCACCGGCAATCCCTTCTTCACCACCGACACCACCGCGGCGCTGCGCGCCGCGGAGATCGGCGCCGAGGTGGTGCTCAAGGCCACCAAGGTCGACGGCATCTACACCGCCGACCCGCACAAGTACCCCGACGCGGAGCGCCTGCCCCACCTCAGTTACCTCGAGGTGCTCAACCGCGGGCTCGAGGTCATGGACAACACCGCGCTGACCCTGTGCATGGACAACCGCACGCCCATCGTCGTCTTCGACCTGATGGCGGAACGGAGCATCGAGCGGGTGATCCTCGGCGAGGACATCGGCACGCTCGTGGACGACGGTGGCTTCACGGACGCTCGCTGAGGCGCAGCCGGAGGAATCGTAGGAGTGGCGGTGATGATCGACGACTGGCTGAAGGACGCCGAGGTTCGCATGGAGAAGAGCCTCGAGGCGCTGCAGAAGGAGCTCCAGGGCATCCGCACCGGGCGCGCCACACCCGCCCTCATCGACCGGCTCCTGGTCGACTACTACGGCTCCCCGACTCCACTGCAGAGCCTCGCCTCGATCACCGCGCCGGAGGCACGGCTGCTGGTGATCCAGCCCTACGACCGCGGCGCGATCGTCGCGATCGAGAAGGCCATCCAGAAGAGCGAGCTCGGGCTCAACCCGGGCAACGACGGCCAGCTCATCCGCATCCCCGTTCCGGCCCTCACCGAGGAGCGCCGCAAGGACTTCGTGAAGCTCGTCAGGCGCCACGCCGAGGACGCGCGCGTGTCCATCCGCAACATCCGCCGCGACGAGGTCGACCACGTGCGCCGGATGGAGAAGGAGGGTGAGGCGGGCGTCGACGAGATCGACCGCGGACTGGCGCAGATCCAGAAGATCACCGACCGCTACATCGCACGTGTGGAGGAGATCGCCCGCCGCAAGGAGGTGGATATCCTCGAGGTGTGACCCGGATGCAGCGACCGCCCCGTCCCTCCGCCGTCCCGCCGCCCTCCCGGCCGGAGCTGCCGCGCCACGTCGCGATCATCATGGACGGCAACGGTCGCTGGGCGCGCCGCCGCCGGCTTCCGCGGATCGCCGGGCACCGCGCCGGGGTCGGAACCATCCGCCCGGTCACCGAGGAGTGCAACCGCCTCGGCGTCCACATCCTCACCCTCTACGCCTTCAGCACCGAGAACTGGTCGCGGCCGCGCACCGAGGTGGCGGCGCTGATGCGGCTCTTCTCGGAGACCATCGACCGCGAGATCGACGAGCTCGACGCCGAGGGCATCCAGCTGCGCATCCTCGGCCGCCGCGAGGAGCTGGGCGACCGGCTGCGCGCGAAGATCGAGCAGGCTGAGGCCCGCACCGCGCACAACTCCAGCAACATCCTCAACGTCGCCATCAACTACGGCGGGCGCAGCGAGATCGTCGACGCGGTGCGCGACCTCGCCGAGAGCGGCGCCGACCTGCGGCAGCTCGAGGAGGCCGACCTGGCCCGCTCGCTGTACACCGCCGGTCTGCCCGACCCCGACCTCATCGTGCGCACCGCGGGCGAGCTCCGGATCAGCAACTTCCTGCTCTGGCAGGCCGCCTACGCCGAGCTCTACATCACCGAGACGCTCTGGCCCGACTTCGGCAGGGAGGACCTGCAGAACGCGCTCCGCGCCTTCGCCGAGCGCGAGCGCCGCTTCGGCGCCGTCCCGGCGCCCCCGGAGCCGCCCGACGAGGTGGCGCCGGCGGCGTCCCACGGGGGGTGAGGCTGGGGGCGCGGGTCGCCAGCGCCGTCGTCCTCGCCGCGGTCCTGGCGGCGGCCCTCTGGGAGGGCGGGGCGCCGATCTACGTCGTCGCCGGGCTGGCCACCGCCGTCGGGCTGTTCGAGTACGCCGGGCTGGCCGAGGCGGCGGGCGGGGTCCGGCCCCCCGCCTGGGTGCTCTATCCGCTGGCGGGGTGGCTGCTCTACCGCTTCCTGCTCCCCGAGCAGGTCCCGGCGCTGGAGTGGGGCCTGGGGGTGGCGGTGGTCGCCGGGCTGCTCGGGAGCCTGCTCGTGGAGGGGTCCGGCTTCGTGGCCTGGGCGCTGGCGGTGGCCGGGGCGCTGTGGCTGGGGCTCTCGCTCGGCTACTACCTCGCGGTGCTCGGCTGGCACCTGAGCCCGGGCGACCACCACGGGCTGCGCATCGTCGGCACCACCCTGGCCGCGGCGATGGCCGGCGACATCGCCGCGCTCTTCGCGGGCAGCGCGCTCGGGCGCCACAAGCTGGCGCCGCGGATCTCGCCGGGGAAGACGGTCGAGGGGGCGCTCGCCTCGATGGCGGCCTCCGTCGGCCTCTTCGCCGGCGCCGGCGCCTGGCTGCTCGGCCTTCCCTGGTACCACGGCGTCGCCCTGGGGGCGCTGCTCAGCGTGGCCGCGCAGGGGGGCGACCTGATCGAATCGGCGCTCAAGCGCGCCGCCGGGGTCAAGGACAGCGGGCGGCTGGTGCCCGGTCACGGGGGCCTTCTCGACCGCATGGACAGCCTGGTCCTGCTCGGGCCGGTCGTATATTGCTACCTGCGCGCGTTCGCCCTCCCCTGAGCCCACTGGAGCGCCATCCTGCAGCAGCCCGACGTCCCCGACCGCGCCCGGCGGCGCGTCGTCCTCCTCGGCGCCACCGGCTCGATCGGCCGCCAGGCCTGCGAGATCGTCGCCGCCCATCCCGATCGCTTCGAGCTGGTCGGCGTGGTCGCCGGCAGCGACGCCGCCGCCCTCGACGCGGTGGTCCGCCGCTTCGGCGTCGCCCGCAGCGCGGTGGTCAACCCCGCCCCCGGGGCGGTCCTGCCCGAGGGCTGCGCCACCGGGCTGGAGGCGGCCTGCGAGATCGCGGCGCTCGAGGCCGACGTCGTCTGCGTCGGCATCAGCGGCGCCGCGGCCCTGCGCCCCACCCTCGCCGCCCTCGATGCCGGCACCGACGTCGCCACCGCCACCAAGGAGGTGCTGGTGATGGCGGGCGAGCTGGTGCGCGCCCGGGCGGCCGCCGGTGGGGCCACGATCATCCCCGTCGACAGCGAGCACAGTGCGCTCTGGCAGTGCCTTCGCGGCGAGGACCCCGCCGCCGTCCGGCGGCTGGTGCTCACCGCCAGCGGCGGGCCCTTCCGCCAGCGTCCGCTCGAGACCATGGCGACGGTCACGGTCGAGGAGGCGCTGCGCCACCCCAACTGGTCGATGGGGCCGAAGATCACCGTCGACTCCGCGACCATGATGAACAAGGGGCTGGAGATCATCGAGGCACACTTCCTCTTCGACATGCCGTACGCGCGCATCGACGTCGTGATCCACCCGCCGAGCGTCGTGCACTCCTGCGTCGAGTTCTGGGACGGGGCCACCCTCGCCCAGCTCGGCCTGCCGGACATGCGCGTGCCCATCGCCCTGGCGCTGAGCGGCGGCCGCCGGCTGGAGGGCGTCTGCGCCCCGGTCGACCTGGCCGCGGCCTCGCCGCTGGAGTTCCAGGAGGTCGATCCGCGGCGCTTCCCCGCCGTGGGCCTGGCCCGGCGCGCCGGCGAGGCCGGGGGCGCCGCCCCCTGCGTCCTGAACGCCGCCAACGAGGCCGCGGTGGCCGCCTTCCTCGCCGGGGGTTGCCGCTTCGACGAGATCGTGCCGCTGGTCGAGCGCACCCTCGACTCCGCTCCCGCGCCGGCGTCGCCGTCGCTCGACGAGCTCGTCGCCCTCGACACCTGGGCGCGCGAGGAGGTGGGCCGGGCCTGCGCCACGGCCACCGGAGGACGCTCATGAGCTTCGGCTGGCAGACCATCCCCGCCATCCTCCTCGTGCTCTTCGTGATCATCACCATCCACGAGCTCGGCCACTACCTCCTCGCCAAGTGGTCGGGGATCCGCGTCGACGAGTTCGCGATCGGCTTCGGCCCCAAGGTCTACGGGCGCACCGTCGGCGAGACCCTCTACTCGATCCGGCTGATCCCCGCCGGCGGGTTCGTCCGGATGGCCGGGATGATGGGGATCGAGGGTGAGGCCGACGCCGGGCAGCGCAACTTCTACCGCGCCACCATCCCGCGCAAGGCGGCGACCATCCTCGCCGGCGGGGTCTTCAACCTGCTCCTCGCCGCCGTCCTCTTCGCCCTGGTGTCGATGCCGTCGACGCCGGGCGTGGTGGAGCCCGACAGCCCGCTCGCCGCCGCGGGGGTGAGCGGCGACGAGGCGCTGCTCCGGGTGGGCGGTGCCGCCGTCGACCCCCACGACCCGCAGCGCGCCACCGACACGGTGCGCGCCGCCACGACCAGCAGCCAGGGGCGTCCGATCACGGTCACCTATCGCGACCAGCAGGGCCGCGAGCGCACCGTCGTGGTGCCCCCGCTGCTCGTCCTCAACAACGGGCGGGTGTCCGCCGACGCCGGCGGGACCACGGCCACGGCACCGCCCCCGGGACCGCTGGTGGTGGAGAGTGTCGACGGCAGGCCGGTGCATCAGGGGTCGTCCCCGGCGCTGACCGGCGATCCCGCCGCCGTGCTGGGCGGCGGGCGCCCGGTGCACATCAGCGGCCACGTGCTCGGGGCGCCCAGCCAGCGCTTCAACGACGCGGTGGTCTCCAACGTCACCGACGGCGCCGCGTACACGCCGGGAAGCGCGGTCGCATCCTGGAAGCTCGGGGTCAGTGCCGGCGCCCAGGGCCGCTCGCTGCCCTCCGCCGTGGCCTACGGGGTGACGGAGGTGCCGCGCCAGGTCAGCAGCATCTTCACCGGCATCTACTCTCTGGTCACCACCCCGAACACCGGCGGGCTGGTCGGCCCCAATGGCGTCAGCGGCCCTGTCGGCATCATCAAGGCGACCAGCGTCGTCGCCCAGGACGGCTGGCGGGACCTGATCGGCTGGATGGCGCTGCTGAGCGTGAACCTCGGGGTCGTCAACCTCCTGCCGGTGCCGTTCCTCGACGGCGGCCGCTTCGTCTTCATCGCCCTGGAGGCGCTGCGCCGCCGCCGGGTGCGGCCCCAGCTGGAGATGGCCTTCCACTATGCGGGGCTGATGCTCATCCTCGGCTTCGTCGTCTTCGTGACCATCCAGCACGACATCCGGGGGAGTCAGTGATCCCCGCCAACCGGCGTCGCACCGTCCCCGTCCGGGTCGGCCCGGTGGTGATCGGCGGTGCCGCGCCGGTCTCGGTGCAGACGATGACCAAGACCCAGACCGAGGACGTCCGGGGCACCCTCGCCCAGATCGAGCGCGCCGCCGCCGCCGGCGCGGACATCGTCCGGGTCACCTGCGACACCCGCGACGCGGCCGCCGCGCTGCGCGAGATCGTCGCCGGATCGCCGGTGCCGATCGTCGCCGACATCCACTACGACGCCCCGCTGGCGCTGCTCGCCCTGGAGGCGGGGGTGCAGTGCCTGCGCCTCAACCCGGGCAATATCTCCGACCCGACGAAGGTCCGCGACATCGCCGCCGAGGCGAGGGCGCGGGGCGTGCCCATCCGCATCGGCGTGAACTCGGGGAGCATCCCCCAGCGCAAGGCGCTCGACCGCGGTCGCGGCTCGACCATCGACGAGACCGCCGAGCGGATGGTCGAGGCCGCCCTCCACCACATCCGCATCCTCGAGGAGCACGGCGTCGGGCCGTCGATGGTCAAGGTCTCGCTGAAGGCCAGCGACGTGCCCACCAACCTCGCCGCCAACCGCCGCTTCGCCGCCCTCGGCAATGGCTACCCGCTGCATCTCGGCCTCACCGAGGCCGGGCCGGTCCTGTCGGGCAGCGTCAAGTCGGCGATGGGCATCGGCATCCTCCTCGCCGAGGGCATCGGAGACACCATCCGGGTCTCGCTGGTCGGCGACCCCGAGGAGGAGGTGCGGGTCGCGAAGCAGATCCTCGCCAGCCTGGAGGAGACCCCGAGCGGCCCCAACCTGATCGCCTGCCCCACCTGTGGACGGCTGGAGATCGACATGAACCCGATGGTGGCCCGGGTCGACGAGGCCCTGCGCCGGGTCCGCCGGCCGCTGACCGTCTCGGTGATGGGCTGCGTGGTCAACGGCCCCGGCGAGGGCATGCACGCCGACATCGGCATCGCCGGCGGCCGGCAGAAGGGGGCGCTGTTCATGTCCGGGCGGGTGGTGGCGACGCTGCCGGAGGCGGAGCTCATCAACGCCCTGGTGGAGCGCCTCGTGGCGATCGCCGACGAGGACGCCCGGCTGCTCGCCGAGGGGAAGCCGCTCCCGGTGGGCCTGGGGGAGGCGCCGCTGACGCCGCTGAGCGTGGTCCGGGGGGACTGACGACCGGCGGCGCCGTCAGCGCCGGGCGGGCTCGAGCAGCGGGTTGCGCCGGAGCACCGCCAGCGCCGCGTAGACGGCGACGAAGGCGCCCTCGAGCAGCAGCGACAGCATCGCCCAGGGGGCGGACAGGCTGTCGGTGAACCCAGGCAGGCCCACGGTCACGGAGGCGACCAGCGCCGCCAGGGCGCCGGCGGCGATCAGCCCGCCGGCGAGCCAGGCGCCCCGCACCCCGGCGACGACCGCCACGGCGGTGGTCCACGCCGCCGCGCAGGTGAGGTAGAAGAGCACCCCCACGTGGGCGGCGGCGCCGAAGTACAGGGGCGCCAGCACCAGGTGGACGAGGCCGATCCCGACCAGGAGACCGGCTCCGACCAGGCGGGCGCCGCCGGTCAGGCTCCTCCGGACCAGGCCCCGCGGCCAGCCCAGCAGCAGGCGGCGACGGGCGGTGCCGCCCACCTCAGCCGGTCACCACGATCGAGCCGGTCATGTACTGGTGGATGGAGCAGCGGTAGGCGAAGGTGCCCGGGGTGTCGAAGGTGTGGCTCACGCTCTGGCCCGCGCCGATGTTGCCGGTGTCGAACGACCTGTCCACGGCGGTGGCGGTGTGGACCGACGGGTCCCGGTTGGTCCAGGTGACCCTGGCGCCCCTGCTCACCGTGATCGGCGTCGGAGCGAAGGCGAAGTTCCTGATCGCGACCGCGCCGCCGCCGGTCGAGCTTGCGGCCGGGGTGCCGGCGGAGGAGGCGCCGCCACAGCCGGCGAGCGCGGCCCCGGCGAGGCCGGCGGCGGAGAGCAGGAGGAGGGTTCGAGGGTTCATGCCTGGGTCTACGGGGCCCGGGAGCGCCGCGGATCAGAAAGCACCGCCGCCTATACTCCCGGCCGATGCCCGCAACCACCCGCGACCCCAAGGCGATCACCCCCAAGAGCGAGGACTTCGACCGCTGGTACGTCGACGTGGTCCGCCGCGCCGAGCTCGCCGACTACACCCCGGTGGGCGGCTGCATGGTGGTGCGCCCCTACGGCTGGGGGCTGTGGGAGAACATCCGCGACGCCCTCGACGCGATGATCAAGGCGACCGGGCACGAGAACATGCAGTTCCCGCTGTTCATCCCCGAGTCGCTGCTGACCAAGGAGGCGGAGCACGTCGAGGGCTTCGCCCCCGAGGTGGCCTGGGTCACCCACGGGGGGCAGAAGAAGCTGGAGGAGCGGCTCGCGGTCAGGCCCACCAGCGAGACCATCATCTGCACCCTCTACGCCGACTGGATCCACTCCTGGCGCGACCTGCCGGTGCTGGTGAACCAGTGGGCCAACGTGGTCCGGTGGGAGAAGCGCACCCGGCTGTTCCTGCGCACCACCGAGTTCTGGTGGCAGGAGGGACACACCTTCCACGAGACCTCGGACGAGGCCGCGGAGGAGGTCGAGACGATGCTCGGCTGCTACCGCACCCTCGCCGAGGACTGGCTGGCGCTCGCCGTCGTCCCCGGGCGCAAGACCCGGTCGGAGAAGTTCGCCGGCGCCGACTACACGATGTCCATCGAGGCGATCATGTCCGACGGCCTGGCGCTGCAGGCGGGCACGTCGCACCACCTCGGGCAGAACTTCACCCGCGCCTACAACATCACCTACACCGGTCGCGACAACACCGTGCAGCACCCCTTCCAGACCTCCTGGGGGCTGTCGACCCGGATCATCGGGGCGGTGATCATGGCCCACGGCGACGACCGCGGCCTGGTGCTGCCCCCGAGGGTGGCCCCCGTGCAGGTCGTGGTGGTGCCGATCGAGCGCAGCAACGACCCCGAGGGCACCGAGGCGGTCCGCGCCGCCTGCGCCCGGCTCGAGCAGGGGGCCGCCGGCCGGGTGCGGCTGAGGGTCGATCGCCGCGAGGGCATCCGTCCCGGCGAGAAGTACGCCCACTGGGAGCTGCGCGGAGTGCCGCTGCGGATCGTGGTGGGCAGCCGCGACCTCGCCGATGGCTCGGTGAGCGTGATGCGCAGGCTCGACGGCGTCGAGCAGCGGGTGCCCCTCGCCGAGGTGGGGGAGAGGCTGCCCGGCCTCCTCGACGAGGCCCAGCAGGCGCTCCGCGAGCGTGCCCAGCGGCTGCTCGAGGAGCGCAGCCGGGAGGTGTCCAGCCTCGACGAGCTGCGCGCCGCCTTCGAGGAGGGCCCGGTCTTCGCCAACGCCCCCTTCTGCGACCGGCCCGAGTGCGAGGCCGCGGTGAAGGCGGCGGTCCACGCGGTCACGGTGCGCTGCCTCCGATCCGACCGCTCCGGCGAGGGGCGCCCCTGCCTGGCCTGCGCCACCCCCGCGGAGCACATCGCGGTCATCGCCCGCGCGTACTGACCAGGCTACCGACCGGTCCGAAACCGCCGGGCCCGTCCGTCCGTTCCATCTGCCCACGCGAGGGAGGGGATGACGGCCGGTCGGGAGGTGACAGTTGGCGGGTCAGGCTGTGGTCGAGGTGGCCCCGCGCGTGGGGGAGGGTACACTCAACCGGGCGATGCCACTCAACGAACTGCTGCCCAAGACCTCATACCTCTCGGACGCCGACCGCGAGGTGCTGGTCCGCGCCCACGAGGTGGCGGAACGGGCCCACAAGGGGCAGTTCCGGCTCAGCGGCGAGCCCTACATCGAGCACCCCCTGTCGGTGGCCGGCATCCTCGCCGACCTGCGGCTCGACGCCGACACCCTCGCCGCCGCGCTCCTCCACGACACCGTCGAGGACACCGACGTCACCCTCGACTGGCTCCGGGCGGAGTTCGGCGACCACGTCGCCCGGCTGGTGAACGGGGTCACCAAGCTCGGCAAGATCCACATGCGCAGCCGCGAGCAGGTGCAGGCCGAGAACATCCGCAAGATGCTGGTGGCGATGGCCGAGGACATCCGCGTCGTCCTCATCAAGCTCGGCGACCGCCTCCACAACATGCGCACCGTCGACGTGCTCCCCCCCGAGCGGCGGCAGCGCATCGCCCGTGAGACCCTCGACATCTACGCGCCGCTCGCCCACCGTCTGGGCATCTGGCAGATGAAGTGGGAGCTCGAGGACCTCGGCTTCGCCCAGGTCGACCCCGAGAACTTCCAGGCCATCGAGCAGAAGCTGGCGCGGCAGCGGCAGGAGCGCGAGGCGTTCGTGCGCAACATCGCCGAGATCCTCGAGCGCGAGGTCGAGGACATCGGCGTCAGCGCCGAGATCTCGGGCCGCCCCAAGCACGTCTACAGCATCTTCGAGAAGATGAAGAAGACGGGGAAGGGCTTCGAGGAGATCTTCGACCTCATCGCCATCCGCGTCCTCGTCGACTCGGTGAAGGACTGCTACGGCGTCCTCGGCGTGGTGCACTCGCTCTGGAAGCCGATCCCGGGGCGGTTCAAGGACTACATCGCCATGCCCAAGGGCAACGGCTACCAGTCCCTGCACACCACCCTGGTCTCGCACACCGGCGAGGCGATGGAGGTGCAGATCCGCACCCACGAGATGCACCAGACCGCCGAGTACGGCGTCGCCGCCCACTGGCGGTACAAGGAGGGCGGTCTCCACGACGACCGCTTCGACGAGCGCTTCACCTGGCTGCGGCTGCTGATGGACTGGCAGAAGGAGGTGCTCGACGCCGAGACCTTCGTCGACACCGTCAAGGTCGACATCTTCCAGGACGAGGTCTTCGTCTTCACCCCCAAGGGCGACGTGCGCTCGCTGCCCGCGGGCAGCACCCCGGTCGACTTCGCGTACCGGGTGCACACCGAGGTCGGTCACCGCTGCATCGGCGCCAAGACCAACGGGCGCATGGTGCCGCTCGACCACGTGCTCGAGAACGGCGACATCGTCGAGGTGCTCACCACCAAGGGCCCGCACGGCCCGTCGCGCGACTGGCTCACCTTCGTCAAGACCAGCAGCGCCCGCGAGAAGATCCGCGGCTGGTTCAAGAAGGAGCGGCGCGAGGAGAACATCCAGAAGGGCCGCGAGCAGCTCGACAAGGAGTTCCGGCGGATGCGCCAGCTGGCGCTGGGGACGGTCAAGGACGACCGCCTGCTCGAGCTCGCCCACGAGTTCAAGTTCGGCACCGTCGACGACTTCGTCGCCGCGGTCGGCTACGGCGACATCAGCGCTCGCTCGGCGGTGCTGCGCTACACCGCGATGGAGGAGGGCGGCCCCGCCGAGCAGCGCGACGACCGCGTGCTCACCATCCCGCTCACCAGCACGCCGCGGCCCACCGGCGAGGTGCGGGTGCTCGGCGTCGGCGACGTGCTGACCACCCTGTCGCAGTGCTGCAAGCCGGTCGCGGGCGAGCCGATCAAGGGCTACATCACCCGCGGCAAGGGCGTCTCGGTGCACCGCACCAGCTGCGTGAACATCGTCAACGCCGCCGACGCCGCCCGGCTCGTCGACGTGGAGTGGGAGCGCGGCGCCCGCCAGCTCTACCCGGTCGGCATCAAGATCGAGGCCTGGGACCGCACCGGGCTGCTCCGCGACATCGCCGCGGTGATCGCGGAGTCGAAGATCAACCTGAGCGGCGCCGACGTGCAGGTCTTCGACGACCGCACCGCGGTGATCTCCACGATCGTGGAGATCCAGAGCCTGACCCAGCTCAGCCGGCTGCTGGAGCGGCTCGAGGCGATCCGCGACGTGCACACCGTCGCCCGCGAGGCGAGCTAGCACCCGGCACCCGGCATCCGGCGCCGCCGGCGCCGCCGGGTCTCGAGGACGGGCACGGTCCCGCCCGCGGTGAGGATCGCGGTGGGCCCAGGCCGGATGCGTGTCGGTTGCGCCACATGGCGCGATCACTCCCCATCGCTCCCGCCTCGGCGGGTCCGGCCGGACCGGGCTCCACCGGCCCCGCGCCGCCCGCCGCGGCTAGACTCCCGCGCTGTGCCTCCGCTCGGCGCCCCCCGGGGCACCCACGACCTGCTCCCCGACACCGCCACCGCCTGGCGCTGGCTCCACGCGGTGCATGCCGAGGTCGCCGAGCTCCACGGCTACCGGCTCATCGACACCCCCGTCTTCGAGCAGACCGAGCTGTTCGAGCGCGGGGTGGGCACCGGCACCGACGTCGTCGACAAGGAGATGTACACCTTCACCGATCGCGGCGGCCGGTCGCTGACGCTGCGGCCGGAGGGCACCGCCGGGGTGCTCCGCGCCGTGCTCCAGGCCAACCTCCTCGAGGAGGCGCGGCCGGTGCGCACCCACTACGCGGGGCCGATGTTCCGCTACGACCGGCCCCAGAAGGGCCGCTACCGCCAGTTCCACCAGGTCGGCATCGAGGCGATCGGTGAGCGCAGCCCCGAGCTCGACGTCGAGGTCATCGAGGTGGGCTGGCGCTTCCTCGAGGCGCTGGGGCTGACCGGGGTGGTGCTCCAGGTCAACAGCCTCGGCGACCTCGACGACCGGCAGCGCTATCGCGAGGCGCTGCTCGCCCACTACCGGCCGCTCGCCGACCAGCTCTGCGACGACTGCCGCCGCCGGCTGGAGATCAACCCGCTGCGGCTGCTCGACTGCAAACGCGACGAGGCGCTGCGCGACGCGGCGCCGGAGATCACCGACTCGTTCGGCGACGAGAGCACCGCGTACTTCGCGAGCGTCCGGGCGGGGCTCACCGCCGCCGGCATTGCCCACGAGCACAACCCGCGCCTGGTGCGGGGCCTCGACTACTACGCCCACACCGCCTTCGAGTACTGGCACGGCTCGCTCCAGGGCGCCCAGAACTCGCTCGGCGGCGGCGGCCGCTACGACGGCCTCGCCGAGACCCTCGGCTTTCCCGCCACCCCGGGCATCGGCTACGCCTTCGGGGTCGAGCGGCTGCTGCTGGTGGCCGCCGAGCAGGGTTCGGCTCCGGCGCCGGCACCGGCCTGCGACGTGGTGGTCTGCTCCTACGGTGCCGCCCAGGCGGCGGCGGCCGCGGAGCTCGCCCGGGTGCTCCGCGCCGCCCGGGTGCGCACGGTTCTGGACGTGAGTGACCGAAAGCTGGAGCGCAAGCTGAAGGGCGCCGACCGGCTGGGGGCACGGCTCTGCGTCATCGTCGGCGAGGACGAGGTCCGCGAGGGCGCCGCCACGGTCCGCGACCTCGCCAGGCGCACCCAGGAGCGCCATCCCACGGGGAAGGTGGTCGACGCCGTCGGCGCCGCGCTCGCCGCCGGGCGCGCCGCCTGATGGCGACCGAGCGCACCTCCTGCGGCGAGCCCCGGCTCGCCGACGCCGGCAGGCACATCACCGTGTACGGCTGGGTCGACCACCACCGCGACCACGGCGGCCTGAAGTTCGTCGACCTCCGCGACCGCAGCGGCATCCTCCAGGTGGTCTTCAACCCCACCACCGCGCCCGAGGCCCACCAGACCGCGCAGCGGGTGCGCCAGGAGTGGGTGCTGCGCATCGAGGGCGAGCTGCGTCCCCGCGGGGGAAACGTCAACCCCAAGCTGGAGACGGGCGAGGTCGAGCTCCACGCCACCGCCTGCACCGTGCTGTCGGCGGCGCGCACCCCGCCGTTCCCGGTCAACGAGGAGTCGGAGGTCGACGAGCGGCTGCGGCTGCGCCACCGCTACCTCGACCTCCGCCGTCCCCGCCTGCAGCGCAACCTGCGCGCCCGCGCCCGCTTCATCGGCGGCCTCCGCCGCGCCATGGAGTCGCGCGGGTTCTTCGAGATCGAGACGCCGATGATGGTCCGCGCCACCCCCGAGGGTGCGCGCGACTACCTCGTCCCCAGCCGGGTCACCCCCGGCCGCTTCTACGCCCTGCCCCAGTCGCCGCAGCTGTACAAGCAGCTCTGCATGGTCGCCGGTCTCGACCGCTACTTCCAGATCGCCCGTTGCATGCGCGACGAGGACCTGCGCGCCGACCGCCAGCCGGAGTTCACCCAGCTCGACCTGGAGATGTCCTTCATCGACGAGGAGGACATCCACGAGGTGCTCGAGCAGGTGATCTCCGAGGCCTGGGAGGAGGCGGGGTTCGTGGGCCGCATCCGCACCCCCTTCCCGCGCTTGACCTGGCGCGAGGCGATGGATCGCTACGGCAGCGACAAGCCCGACACGCGTTTCGGCCTGGAGCTGCGAGATCTCACCGAGGTGGCGCGCGGCTGCGGCTTCCGCGTCTTCGCCGACGCGGTGGCGAAGGGCGGCGTGGTCAGGGGCATCGCCGTCCCCGGTGGCGGCGACCTCACCCGCGGGCGCATCGAGGGCGAGCTCGCCGACGTGGTCAGGACCTTCCGGGCGAAGGGGCTCGCCCACCTCTGGCGCCGCGAGCAGGGCTGGGAGGGGGGCATCGCCAAGTTCTTCGGCCCCGAGGAGCTCGACCGCATCGGCGAGATCACCGGGGCGGCCCCCGGCGATGCCGTGCTCATGGTCGCCGACCGCCCCGCCGTGGTGGCCGCGGCGCTGGGCGCGCTGCGCGTCCACCTCGCCCGCGAGCGCGGCCTCCTTGATCCGGACCGGCTCGACATGATCTGGGTCACCGAGTTCCCGATGTTCGAGCGCGACGAGGACACCGGTGCGCTGTCGGCGCTCCACCACCCCTTCACCATGGTTCACGCCGACGACGTCGAGCTGCTCGAGAGCGATCCGCTGCGGATCCGCTCGCGCGCCTACGACATCGTGCTCAACGGTCGTGAGATCGGCAGCGGCAGCATCCGGATCACCGATCCCGACGTGCAGGCGAGGGTCTTCCGCGCCCTGGGGATGAGCGACGAGGAGGCGCACGAGAAGTTCGGCTTCCTGCTCGAGGCCTTCGAGTACGGGGTCCCGCCCCACGGCGGGTTCGCCGCCGGTGTCGAGCGGCTGGTGATGGAGGGCCTGCAGGAGGAGAACATCCGGGAGGTGATCGCGTTCCCCAAGAACCAGCAGGCCCAGGAGCTGATGACCGATGCCCCTGCGGAGGTGGATCCCGCCCAGCTCGAGGACCTGGGCATTGCCCTGCGGCCCCGGCCGCCGTCCCGCTGAAGCCGCCTCCCGCCCCCTGCGGCGACGGTTCTGCAACAGGGTTGGGGTGCTGTTCTGCTGGGGTACCATGACCGCGTCCCTGACCGGTCGGCGCCTCACAAGCGGCTGGACCAACATTCTCCACATCGGGGCTCCTACATCTGACGTCCGCCCTCGTGCCCGGGCCCCTCGGGGCCTGCCGGGAAGGGGAACGGCGGCGTGCGGAACCCCACCTGGTCCTGGGGACCAGCCCTTGGTGCGGCCGGTACAGGGACCGTCCCCACCCCCTCCAGTGCTGGTCTGAGGGTTTGCGTCCCAGTCCCGGACTCGTGCTCGCCGCCCTGCTCGTGCTGATCGCGACGCAGGTGACCCGCCTCGTCGTCCCCGGGCGCGGCCCGTATCCGTGGACGCTGCTGCTCTCCGCCGCCGGGCTGATCGGCGGCGAGATCGTGGCCGGCTCCGGCTACCTCGCGACCCCGGCGATCGGTGTCGTCCATCCGATCGCCGACGCGGTGGTGATCGCCCTCCTCCAGGCGGGCGGCGCCTACGTCACCGCACCCGAGAATCCGGCCGGCCGGTCGCGACGGTAGTGTGCCGACCCGGGGTCGGAGCCAGGTCGCCCGTATAATCGGGCGGTTCCGGGCTCTGCAGCCCGATGCCCAGGAGGTCGGTTTCCATGCCTTCGCGCACCGTGGTCTATGGCGTCGGCGCCGCCACCGGCATCCTCGTCGGGGTGGTGATCGCCCAGCTGAACCGGACCACGAGCCGAGAGCGCCTGCAGCGCCTCCTGGGGCGCGGTCCGGCCGACGCCGCGGTGCCCACCCACATCGTGCTCCCCGACCTCGAGCCGGTCCCCGCGGGTGAGCTCGCCGGCGATGCCCTCCCCGACGGTCGCGGCGCCGAGCGCACGCCGGTCACCCCCACCTAGAGGCGCGGTGGTGGTTTGGCCCCTCGGCACCCCGGGTATCTCGTGAGCAGGATGAGCGTCGCGAACACCTCCGAGCTGCGCATCCCGGCCGACCCGAGCTACATCGTCGTCGCCAAGCGGGCGGTCGCCGGCTTCGGATGCGTCGCCGGCTTCGGTGTCGAGGCCATCGACGACCTGGTCATCGCCGTCGCCCAGGCCTGCCAGAACGCGATCGCGGTCGCCGACCGCACCGCCGACCGCGGGCGCGGCCAGATCCGCCTCAGCTTCAAGCTGGAGGACCGGCGGCTCGAGGTCCAGGTCCGCAGCATCTGCGGCCGTGAGGGCGACCCCGACGCCCCCTGCGGCGCCGACCCCGGCGCCCGCCTCGCCGTCGAACCCGTGGCCGCCGAGCACCACGACCTCGCCATGCGGGTGATGGGCCTCTTCGTCGACGACTGCCGCTACCGCGTCGACGAGCGCACCGGCGGCCTCCGCGTCCGGCTCACCAAGTACCGCCTCGGCTGATCCGGTGCCGCCGGGGTCGCACCCTCGGGGTGCGATGGGCCGTCACCACCGTCAGTGACCGTAAGGATTTCCGGGTCCCGTCGGGAGCACTTTCGGGGCATTGACACTGATGGGGGAGGTCGGGGACATTGCGAGGCGCGCGCCCTGTGGGATCGCGCGAGAGAGGGGCCGAGCGGCGGGACGCAGCCGGTCCGGAGGACGGGGATGGGTCCTGCACCCGCGCACGTCGTCGCCCGCCGTTCGGCGGGTCCCGGGGCTGACCCTTTGAGGCTGCTCGAGCGCGAGGCGGTCGCGGAGACCGCTGCCGCACTGCTCCGCCGGGCCGCCGCCCGGAATGGGGGCGCGCTGTTCGTCCAGGCCGACGCCGGGCTCGGCAAGACCGCGGTGCTGGGGCATGTCGCCGATCTTGCCCGTCCCGGATTCACCGTCGGACATGGTCGCGGCGACAGCATGGAGAGGTGGATCCCATTCGGGCTGTTCGGTCAGATCGCAGACGGGTTGGGGGCGAACGGTCTGTTCGACCCTCCGGCTCGCCCGGCGAGCGCTGCGGAGGCACGGGCGGCGTGCTTCTACGCCGTGCTCCGCCGGCTCGAAGCGGTCCGGGGCCCGGTTCTCCTCGCCCTCGACGACGTGCACTGGGCCGACCCCGAGTCGTGTGCCCTCCTGGCCTTCATCTGCCGGCGGCTCGGGTCCACCCGGGTGGCGCTGGTCGCCGCCCTGCGGCAGTGGCCCGGGGAGGCGGCGGCGGCCTGTCGCCGGCTCGCTCACGAGGGTCACGCGGAGATCGCGACCCTGCCTCCGCTGAGCCCGGACGCCGCGGGTGAGCTGCTGACCCGGCGGCTCGGCCGCGCCCTCCCCGCAGCCGTCCTGCGGCGGGTGTGCACCGCCTGCGCGGGCAACCCCCTCCTGCTCGAGCAGGCCGGCGAGGCGCTGCGCTGCGGCGAGCTCGGTGGTGACCTCGTCCTCGAGCGACCGGTGCTGCCCAGCGGATCGCTGGTGCTGTCGCGATTCGCCGAGCTGCCCGCCCCGGCGCTCCGCTTCCTGCAGGCGGCGAGCATCCTCGGCGGGCGCTTCCATCCGGGCGTGGCCGGCGAGGTGGCCTCACTCCGCGAGGAGGTCGGCGAGGGTGCCCTCCGGGCACTCGCGTGCAGCGGGCTGGTCCGCGAGGCCGGCGGGGTCTGCGAGTTCGTCCATCCCGCGTTCCACGAGACCGTGTATGCGGATCTGTCCGCGTCCGCGCGAACCCGGCTCCACGCTCGCGCGGTCACCGTCCTGAGCGGTCGGGGCGCCGACCGGGAGGCCGCCGAGCACGCCGTCCTCGGCGGGCCGACCGACGACCCCGACGTGCTCGCGACCCTGTCGCGGGTCGGTCTCGCGGCCCTGGAGGCGGGCGCGCTGCCCGCGGCCGAGCGCTATCTCGCCACCGCCGTCGAGCTGGCGGGGGCGGGTGCCGGTCCCGACACCCTCCTGGCGCTCGGTGACGTCCGCCTCGAGCAGGGTCGCGTCTCCCTCGCCGCGGTGTCGTTCCAGGCGGCGCTCGCCGCTGCGGGGGACGACCGCCGGGTCGCCGCCCGGGCGCTCCACCGGCTGGGGCGGGCGCACGCCGTGCGCGGCCGGCTGGGCGACGCGGTGCTGAGCTGCCGCGAGGGCGCCGTCCTCATGCTCCGCGAGGACCCTGCCGCCGCGGTCGCCGTGCTCCTCGAGCAGGCGTACGCGACGGCGCGTCTGAGCGGCCCGGCGGAGGCGCTGGCGCTCGTCGACCACGCCGGTCCGCTGCTCGGCGGGTCCGCCCCCGACCCCGGCGGTGGCCTCGAGGCGGTGACCGGCTACCTGCGGGTGCTGCTCGGCGATCCCCACGGCCTGGCGGCGCTCCACCGGGCGGCCGCCGCGATCGAGGCCGGCGAGCCCGCTCCCGACCGCCTCTGGGCCCGCGAGCTGCTCCACTCCTACGCGGTGTGCTCGCTGCTCCTCGAGCGCTTCGGCCACGCCGAGCGCATCCTCGGGCTCGCCCTGGCGATGGCGGAGCGCGACGGGGCGTCCCACGTCCGGCCCCGGACCGCCGTCCTGCTCGCGGAGCTGTGCCTGCGGCAGGGGCGGCTCGCCGAGGCGCTGTCCTGGGCGGAGCACGCGGCGATCCCGGCCGGCGACGACCCGGCGACCACTCCCCACTCCCAGACCGTGCTCGCCGCCGTCCTCCTCCGCCACGGCGACCTCCGCGGCTGCCAGGAGCGCTGCGATCTCGCCCCGGGTGACGCCGACACCCGCGGGCCGTGGTCGGCCCAGCTTCAGCTGTGGCACGTCCGCGGCCAGCTGCTGCTCGCCAGGGACCACCTGCCCGCGGCCGCGCGGACCTACACCCAGCTGGCGGAGCGCTGCCGGGAGCTGAGGATCGGTGAGCCGTGCACCGTCCTGTGGCAGCGCAGCGCGGTCACCGCGTTTCTCGGCTGTGGGCTGGAGGCGGAGGCTGCGCAGGTGCTCAGGGATGTCGACGACGGCGCCGCCAGCGTGCCCTGCAGCTGGCCGCGGATCGCCGCCGCGGGCATCCGGGCGGCGATCGCCGAGCGGCGCGGGGACCGGGAGCAGGCGGAGGCGAGCCACCGCGCCGCCGCGGGCCACGCCGCCGAGGTTCTGCCCCTCGAGCACATCCAGAGCCTGCTCGACCTCGGCCGGTTCCTCCGCCGCGCCGGCCGGCTGGTGGAGGCTCGCGTGGTGCTCGCCGAGGCCCACCTGCGCGCCGAGAGCGCGGGCGACGCCCTCCTCGCCACCGGGGCCCACGCCGAGCTTCGCGTCGCAGGCGGCCGCAGACACCGTTCGGAGGCCGAGCGCCAGCGTCTCACCGTCCAGGAGGACAGGGTGGCCCGGCTGGCGGCGGCGGGGTGCAGCAACCAGGTCATCGCGGGCCGGCTGTCCGTCGCCGTCAGCACCGTCAAGACCCACCTGGAGCGCGTGTACGCGAAGCTCGACGTCCAGTCCCGGCACCAGCTCGCCGGCGTGGTGCCCCGCTTCGATCGTCCCGCCAATCCTGTCCGGTAAACTCACCGCCCCGCGCGCGCCGTGCGCTCGCAGCGCGCTCGACAGGGGGTGGCGGCGGCTCGCCACAGCGGAGCGCCGGAGGGCGAGGCCGGTGGGGCCGGATCACGGAGGGGGGGACGCCCGCACGATGGAGGGCGTCTTCGTTCTGCGTCTGCGCCAGGACGCCGCCGGCCGCCCCATCGGCACCATCACCGCCTCCGCCCAGGGCAGCCAGCCGCTCGGCTTCTCGGGCTGGATCGACCTGATGTGCGCCCTCGACACCCTGCTGTCGGAGGTGGCACCGGGCGAGGCCGGCTCCGGTGAGCTCGCCTCCTCCGGCTAAATCTCCTCCCCGCGACGGACGCTGCCCGGTCCGGCGGGGGGCATGCTGCGGAGGCTCCTGGTGGCCGCCACGCCTCGCACGACGACCGGTGCCCTGCCGCAGCTCCATGATCAGCCACCGCGCCCCCCAACCCGCCCCCGGCTCCGAGACGGGCGCCCGCTCGGCCGATCGGAGCGTGGTGGTCCCCGCCAAGGTCCGCGTCCCCCCGCCGGCAGGGATGGCGCGCGAGCGGCTGGCGGGCCTCCTGGAGCCGGCATGGAGCCACCGCCTCACCCTGGTGGTCGGCCCCGCCGGCTGCGGGAAGACCACCCTGCTCACCCAGTTCGCGACGGCCTGCTCGGTGCCGGTGCTCTGGTATCGCGCGGAGTGCTCGGACGGGGACGCGGGCGCTCTCCTCGCCCATCTCGAGGCCGCCGCCCGGGTCGCCCTCCCGATCGCGGACGCACCATGGCGGAGCCTCGGCGACGCCGCTCACAGCCTCGAGGGCGCCGTCTCGGACCGGCTCCTGCTGGTGCTCGACGACCTCCACACCCTGCACGGCACCGACGCCGAGCGGGCCATCGAGCAGCTGCTGCACTACCTTCCCGACGCCATCGCGGTGCTCGCGGGCTCGCGCCGGCCCCCCGCGATCAACCTGTCGCGACTGCGGGTGGCGGGCATGCTCATGGAACTCGGTCCCGACGCTCTGCGCTTCCGCCTCTGGGAGGTGGAGCGTCTCTTTCGCGAGTATTACGCCGACCCGCTGTCCCCCGAGGAGCTCGCCGAGCTGGCCCGCCGGACCGACGGCTGGCCCGCGGTGCTGCATCTCTTCCACCTGGCCACGCGTGGCTGCACGCGGGTCGAGCGGCGGAGGAGGATCGCGGTGCTGGGCACCCGCAACCCGCTGGTCCGCGAGTACCTGGTGCACAACGTGCTCGCCGACCTCTCCACCGAGGCGAGGGAGTTCCTGCTGCGCAGCGCCCTTCTCGGGCGGATGAGCGGGGCGGTCTGCGACGCCCTCCTCGACCGGCAGGGCAGCGACCGGGTGCTCGCCGATCTCGAGCGGCTCCAGCTGGTCAGCCCGCAGGGCGAGGACGACGGCTGGTACCGCTGCCACGAGGTGCTCCGCTCACACCTGGCGACGGTTCTGGAGGAGGAGGAGGGGGAGGCCTGGGTCCGTGAGGAGCGGCGCCGGGCCGGTTCGGTCCTCGAGTCGGCGGGCGCCGACGGCGACGCGCTCGCCGCCTACTGCGCCGCCGAGGACTGGACCGCCGCGGGCCGGCTGCTCGGCCTGCGTCGGGAGGCGGTGGTGAGCGACCCCGGGTGGTGGGTCGACCACCTCCCCGACGCCATCCTCGACGAGGACCCGTGGGTGATGCTCGCCGCCGCCCGCCGCCACCGGTCCGCCGGCCGTGCACGCACCGCGGTCGCGCTCTACCGGCGCGCCGAGGCGGCATTCGGCACCGCCTCGCCCTCGGACACGTGCCGCCGCGAACGCGCCGGGCTGACGGCGTGGATCGACCCTCACCCCGCGCCCGCCGGCGGCGTGCCGGAGCTGCTGCGCGCGGCCACCCTGACCGGGCATCGCACTCCGCGCGGCGAGCGGGGTGGCCCGGAGGCGGAGCTGATCGCCGGGGTTGCCGCCCTCCTCGCCGGCGAGTGCGCGATCGCGACCGAGCGCCTCGGCGCCGTGCTCGGCGGCGTCGAGGGCTCGCGCGGCCTGCACGCCTGCGTCCGGCTCGGCCACGCGATCGCGGCCGCCCTGTCCGGTGACGCCGCCGCCGCAACCCTGCTCGACACCGCCACCGAGGCCGCCGAGCGGGAGGGATTCGGCTGGCTCGCGGGCCTCGCCCGGGCCGCCACCGCACCGCTCCGTGAGGCGCCGCTGGAGGCCCGCCAGGGCTCCGGTGAGGACGAGGACGCCGGCTGGGGCGATGGCCTGCGCGCGCTCCTCCGCGGCTGGGCCGAGGCCGGCAGGGGGGAGGGCGACGCCGAGGATCTCGAGCGGGCGCGGCGCCGGTTCGACGCGCTGCAGGCGCCGGTGCTGGCCTGCTGGGCGGGGGCGCTCGAGGTGCTCGTCCGGGCCCGGCGGCGGCCCCATGGCGCCCGTGCCGCGGCGATCCGGATCGAGCGGGCGGCGCGGCGGCTCGGGGTTCCGGGTGCCCGCTGCCTGGCGCTTCTCGCCCTCGCCGAGCTGGGGGAGGGCGGCCATCGCGAGGTCGCCACGGCGCTGGCGCGCAGCTGCGGCCTGGCCCTGCCCGAGGCGCCGCCGGTGCCCGCTCCGGACCGTGCCGCCGACTCCGCCGGTCCTCCGGTCGCGCCCCGGTGCCGGGTGCGCATCAGCTGTCTCGGTGGCCTGGTGGTCTCGGTGGGGGGACGTCCCGTCGATCTCGCCACGCTCCGTCCCAAGGTGCGCTCCCTGCTCCGGATCCTCGCCCTGCACCGGGGCCGCGCCGTCCACCGGGAGGTCCTCGTCGAGGCGCTCTGGCCGGAGGCCGACGCCGACACCGGGACCCGCAACCTCCAGGTGGCGATCTCCAGCCTTCGACAGGTGCTCGACCGCGGCTGGCGGGCCCAGTCGGTGGTCCGCGAGGGCGGGGCCTACCGCCTCTGGGTTGGGCCGGACGACAGTGTCGACCTGCTCGCCTTCGAGGCCGCGCAGGCCGCCGCAGGGGCCGCGCACGGCCGTGGCGACGCGGACGCGGTCCGCTCAGCGTGCCTGCAGATGCTGGCTCTCTACCAGGGGGAGCTGCTCCCCGAGGAGGGCCCGGCCGAGTGGGTCGTCGCCGACCGCGAGCACCGGCGCACCGCGGCCGCCGACGCCGCGCTGATGCTCGCCGCCGTGCATGCGGACTGGCACGAGTGGCCGGATGCCACCCGGGCCTGCGAGCGCGCGCTGAGCATCGACCGCGACTGCGACCGCGCCTGGCGGCTGCTCATCAGCCTCCACGAGCGCGCCGGCGGGGTGGCCGAGGCGGCCCGTGCCCGGCGCCGCTACGCCCTGCTGCTCGCCGAGGTCGAGGTCCAGTCGTGAGGGGGTCACCAGACCAGGAGGACGTAGCCCGGGGTGCCCGGCCCCCCGTTCGAGCCCAGGCCGGCGCCGGCGCCGGTGCCCCCGACGCTGCCCGGCGCATCGATGCTGCCGCGGGTGGTCCCGCCGCCGGCGCCGCCTGCCGCGCAGGGCGCCCCCGGCGTGCCCGGAGTGCCCGGGGCGCCGGCCGCTCCCGGGCGCGCGATCCCGCCGCTGGCGGTGGCGTCACCGCCGCCGCCGCCGACCCCGGGCGCGGGGGCGCTGCCGTCGCTGGGCGCCGTGCCCCCGGCGGCGCCCCCGGCGACGACCAGGCCCTGGGAGTTGGGCCCCACCGACTCGACCGTCGCACCACCCGGCCCGGTGGCGATCGCGGTCACCGGGCCGACCAGGCCGGAGAGCCCGCCGGGGCCGCCCCCCTGGCCGCCCGTGCCTCCCCTGCCCCCCTGGCCGACGAGGACCCGGTAGGCGGTGCCGGGGGCGACACCCGCGATGCCACGGACGTAGCCACCGCCGCCGCCGCCGCCGGCGCCGCCGCAGGTCTCGGTGCCGACTCCGAACACGTTGAAGAACTGCTGCGACGGCTGCAGCCCGCCGCCGCCACCGCCGCCACCGCCCCAGGCCTCGACGAGCACGTGGGTGACCCCCGGCGGTGGGGTGAAGACGAACTGGGCGGAGCCATCCTGGCCACCACCCTTCCAGGTGAATTCCTGAAAGCCGTTGAAGCCGCCGATCCCACTCGGGCCGGTCAGTCCGCGGGGACCCTGGGGGCCCGGACGTCCCGCCGTCCCGGGGAACCCGGCCGGGCCGGGCGGACCCTGCGGGCCGGGCGCGCCGGCGCCGGGGGGGCCGGGGGGACCGGTCTGGCCGATCTGGTTCCAGGAGAGGGAGGTCTGTCCCTCCGAGCAGGTCGCGCCGGGGAGCACGATCACGTGCAGGGCGCCGGAGGTGTCGATGCAGCCGTGGATGATCCCGGTGAGGTCGGGCACGGTCGTCCCGCTGGCCCGGCCGACCACCGCCCCTCCGGCGGCCGACATCGCCACCGCCAGCACGATCGCCAGCCGGCGCGAGCGGACCAGCCTCAGGGGATCAGCCCACCACCTCGTCTGCATGTCACGTCCTCCGCGCAGGGTCGGGAGCGCCGCTGCGCCAGCCGGGTCTGCCTGCGGGCATCCTCGGGACCGCGCCGCGGCGCGTCGAGGGACGATGGGGCAGGCTTTGGGGCAGGGCTGGGTGCGCCCGCTCAGCGCGACGGCCGGCGGCGGCGCGTGGTTCCGGCCGCCGGAGGCGCCTTCGGGCCCGGCCGGTGGAGCGCGGCGTCCCCGGGGGTTGCGGTCGACCGCTCGGGCTCCGCATCCGGCCTCCCCACCGCCAGCACCGCGACCCGGGCGGGCGGCGACGCGGGGGTGCGGACGTCGGCGCGCAGGGGCGCGGTGATCACGAGGTCGAGCGCCGGGCGGCGGCCGCGGTGGTCGGCGAGGGTCTCGCCGGCGGCGGGCAGGGCGACGCTGACCGGCAGGGGCAGCCCCAGCTCGCCGAGTGAGCCGGTGAGCAACTCGGCGGGCAGGCTGTCGTGCGCGATCAGCCGGCGGAGCACGGCGGAGAGCAGCCGGTGCTCCTGCTCCGCGCCCTCCGCCCAGGCGGTGATCCGGTAGCGGAGGCGGTACCAGCGCGGGGCCGGCCGGCGCCAGCGGATCAGCCCGTCCTCGTCCACCTCGTCCCAGGTGCTGCTGCTGCGCAGCGCCGGATCCTCGGCGATGCCGGCGAGGGCGACGACGACGGCGGCACCACCCCCGCGCTCCGCGCCGGCGACGGGGAGGTCGAAGCCGACCCTCGTGCGGTCGCCGGGAAGATCGGCCAGCAGCCGCCGGAGCGCCTCGTCGACCTCGTCGATCATCCCGGTCAGGGTCGGTGATCGCCCCGCGGGTGACCGTCCGCATCGGGGCACCCCTCGGGGCCATCCTCGCTGCACCTTCGGGCGGCGCTCGGTGCCTGAGCGACGGTCCGATCGGTCATGGGCGCGAGCCGGACGGGTTGCGATCCTCCGGGAACACGTCATCGGAGGGAATCCCCTCCCGAACAGTGGAGTGCCGCCCCATGCCGACCTACCTGTCCCCGGGCGTCTACGTGCAGGAGGTGTCGTCGGGCTCCAAACCCATCGAGGGGGTCGGCACCGCCGTGGCCGCGTTCGTCGGCCTCGCCGAGCGGGGAGCGTCCAACACACCGACGCTGGTCACCAACTGGACCCAGTTCACCCAGGAGTTCGGCGAGTTCATCGAGGGGTCGTACCTCGCCCACGCCGTCTACGGCTACTTCCTCAACGGCGGCGGCGGCGCGTACGTCGTGCGGATCGGGGCCGACGGCGCGGCGCCGGAACCGGCGCCGGTGGCCCGCGGCGAGCTGGCCGCCTCGGGCGACGGCGGCCGGCCCGCCTACCGGATCGTCGCCGCCGAACCCGGGCCGCCCGGCGACGAGATCTCCGTCGAGGTCGCCGACGCCTCCCAGCCCGACGAGGATGCCTTCAAGCTGGTGGTGAGCAGGGGTGGCAAGGTCGAGGAGACCTTCGACAACGTCACCGTCAAGCGCGGACCCCAGAACGTGGTCACCGCCACCAAGCAGCGCTCCAAGCTGGTCCGCCTCGAGGAGGTGGGAACCGGCGCGGCGCTCTCCGCCCCGGTCCGCGGCAGGGTCGCTCTCAGCGGCGGCGGCACCGCGCTGTCGCTCCGTCTCAACGCCGACGACTACCTCGGCGACGTCGCCGACCGCACCGGCTTCGGCGGGCTGGAGGCGGTCGACGAGGTCACCATGCTGTGCGTCCCCGACCTGATGTCCGCCTACCAGCAGGGGCAGATCGACCTCGAGGCGGTGCAGGCGGTGCAGCTCGGGATGATCGCCCACTGCGAGCTGATGGGCGACCGCGTCGCCATCCTCGACGCCCCGCCGGGACTCAATGCGCAGCAGGTCAAGGAGTGGCGCGTCGAGAAGGCCGGCTACGACTCCAAGTACGCGTCCATGTACTGGCCCTGGGTCAAGATCTTCGATCCGCTCCAGGGGCGTGCGGTGTTCATGCCGCCGGGGGGGCACGTCGCCGGGGTGTGGGCGCGCAGCGACGACAGCCGCGGGGTGCACAAGGCGCCGGCCAACGAGGTGATCCGCGGCGCCATCGCTCTCGAGCTGCAGCTCACCAAGGCCGAGCACGACCAGCTCAACCCGGTCGGGGTCAACTGCATCCGTGCCTTCCCCGGTCGCGGCATCCGCGTCTGGGGCGCGCGCACGCTGTCGAGCGACCCGGAGTGGCGCTATCTCAACGTCCGGCGGCTCTTCAACTTCATCGAGGAGTCGATCCTCGAGGGCACCCAGTGGGTGGTCTTCGAGCCCAACGACCACCGGCTCTGGGACTCGGTGCGGCGCACCGTCAACGCCTTCCTGCGCCGGGTCTGGCGTGAGGGCGCGCTCTTCGGCACCACCGCCGAGGAGGCCTTCTACGTGAAGTGCGACGCCGAGAACAACACCCAGGACAGCATCGACGCCGGGCAGCTGATCATCGACATCGGCATCGCGCCGGTCAAGCCGGCGGAGTTCGTCGTGTTCCGCATCGCCCAGTTCGCGGGCGGTGCGGCACTCAGTGAGTAGCGAGGGCCCGTTGCACCATGCCTCCTCCCGGCGGAAACCAGGGCGCCACCATTGCCAACAAGTTCGCGGTGCGGATCGACAACATCGAGACCTTCTTCAGCGAGCTGTCGGGGATCACCAGCGAGGTCGAGAGCGTCGACTTCTACTTCAACAGCCCGGCCGGAGGGACTGCCGGCGGCAACATCGCCCGGCTGCCCGGGAAGTACAAGCCCGCGACCATCACCCTCAAGCGCGGCAGCGACACGACCCTGGTGCTGTGGGCCTGGCACCAGGCGCTGCGTGACGGAAAGATGAAGGAGGCCAGCAAGAACGGCTCGCTGCTCATCTACGGCCACGACGGCGACGCGCCCGTCTCGACGTATCACTTCGAGGACGCGTGGTGCAACAAGCTCACCCTGAGCGGGGTGAAGGCGGGCGGCTCCGAGGTGCTGACCGAGGAGTGCACCATCGTCTGCGGCCACCTGCGGCGCGACACGTGACCGTGGCCGCCGCCGCGGAGGCGACCACCGGCCTGCACACCGAGTTCGGCTTCGTGCTGCCGCGCGGCTACGTCGACGAGGAGGGTCGCATCCACCGCGAGGGACGGATGCGGCTGGCGACGGCGCGCGACGAGATCTCGACCCAGGTCGACCTGCGGGTGCGCCAGAACCCGGCGTACCTCACCGTGCTGCTGCTGGCCCGAACGGTCACCCGCCTGGGGAGCCTGGTGGAGGTCGACGCCTCGGTGGTCGAGAACCTCTTCGCCTCCGACCTCGCCTTCCTCCAGGACCTCTACCGGCGACTCAACCAGGAGGGCACCACCGAGACCGTGGTCGCCTGCCCCGGCTGCTCCCACCGCTTCACCGTCGACCTCACCGGTGACGGCCCGGGGGGGCGATGACGTACGCGATCGACGGTCTGCTCGAGGAGGTCGCGTACGTCGCCTACTACCTGCACTGGTCGATGGAGACTCTGCTCGACCTCGAGCACCCCCTGCGCAAGCGCCTCATCGAGCACGTCGACCGCATCGACGACCAGGCGAGGGGGCGGCGGTGGGGCTGACCTCCTGGTGGAGCGGGCGCCGCGGCCGCGGCCGGGTGCGGCCGCCCGCCGCGCTCCCCGCCCTCGCGTCGGAGGACGCGGGCTGGCGCTCGCTCCCGCCGCTGGGCGCGGAGCTGCGCACCCCCGCGCCCCTCAGCTCGACCGAGGACTTCGCCGCGGCCATCCTCGCGCGTCACCGCGGGCTGCTGCGACCCGGCGTCACGGTGGCGCGCCGGGAGCCGGCGCCGGTTCGCGGCGTCATCGAGATGCTGCCGCCACCACCGCCCCCGCCGGCTGCCGAGCCGGTCGCCCGGTGGCCGGTGGGGGAGGAGCCCGGGCCCGACGTGGCGCCGCGCGGATGGGTCGAGGCGGCGCCGTCGCGTCCCCCGGCGGTGCCCGACCTCCGGGGGGAGGCCGGGCCCGCCGACCCGGCCGCACCGCCCCGGCCGGCCGCCCCGGTGGCCGAACCCCTGCCGGCTGCGCCGCGCGGGGTCCTCCTGCCCGTGGAGGCGCCGGTCGAGCCCCCGGCGGTGGTCGGGTCGACCTCCGCGCCGGTGGCGCCGCCCTCCCGGACCGCCACCGTGCCGGTGGTCGAGGTGGGGGAGGGGCAGGAGCCGGCGGAGGAGGCATCCCCACCCCCGCCCGAGCGCCGGCCCAGCCTCGGCCAGACCCGGCGACGACTGGGGACGGTGGTGGCGCGGCCGCGGACGCCCGGCAGCGACGCCGGCGAGCCCCCGCCCCCGCCGCCGTCCACGGAACCGGCCTGGGAGCAGACCGGTGGGCCCGCCGCCGCCTCGCCACCGGCTCGCGGCGGACCCGCGGAATCGCCGCTCGCTCAGCGGGACCCCGCCGCCGCGCCGCGGGCAGCGCCCGCGGCGCCGCCGAGGCGTCCGGACAGATCGGTGGCCCCCGACGCGCCCGACCCCCTCGGGGTTCCTGCCGAGCCGCCGGCTGCGCTCCAGCCGCCCGCGTCCGGGCCGCGCCCGGCTGCGGTTCGGACGTCACCGGTCGCTCCCGACGCGACGCCGGCCACGCCGGTGCCGCCGCCGGCCCCACCCGAGCCATCGCCGCAGCCCGACGCGGTCGACGGGGTCACCCGGCCGGGGCCGCCTCCACCGGTGCCGGCCGGCCCCGCCCGGCCCGACGTGGTGCCGGCACCGGCGCCGCCTCCCCGGCCTGCGCTCATCCGACCTCGCGACGGCGAGCCGCCGCGACCGCCCCGTGGCGCGCGGCCGCCGCGGACCAGCCCCGCCGCTCCCGCACCCGCCGCTGCCGAGGTCGCGCCACCACCACCGCCGCCGCTCCCGATCGTGCCTCCCGGCGCGGCCGTGCCCGAGGCTCCGGTGGGGCGCAGGCTGCCGCCCGGCGCACCCGAGATCCGCCGCATGCCGGCGGTCCACCCGGTTCCCGGGCAGCTCGTCGAGCCCGGCGCCGGGGCCACGCCCCCGACCCCACCGTCGCGGCCGGCGGTCGCCGCCCGGGTCACGCCCGGGCCCCACCAGGTGCGACCCGCTCCGACCGCCTCACCGGCTCGGGCCTCCGACGCCGCGACCGCGCTGCCGACCTCGCCCGGACCTCCCGCCCCGGGGTGGCGCGCCGCGCGCCTGCCGTCACCGCCGGCGGCGACCGGGGGATCGCCGGTCGCCATGGCCGCCGCCGAGCCGGTCCCCGCGGCGCTCCGGCGTGCGGTGCTCGAGACCCACGGTCTCGACCTCGGGCCGATGCCGATCCGGCGCGACCAGGAGGCCGACCACCTCACCGCCCTCCACGGCGCCCGCGCCCTCACCCGCGGCGGCGAGGTGTTCCTCCCCGCCGATCAGGGGCCCCTGGACCGCCCGCCCGCGGCGGGGCTGCTCGCCCACGAGCTCACCCACGTGGTCCAGCAGCGCCGCCTCGGCGACCACGTCCCCCCGGAGGACTCCCCGGCAGGACGCGCGCTCGAGGCGGAGGCGCGCACCGCCGGCCACCTCTGGGCGGAGCGGGACGAGCTGCCCGCGCCCGGTCAGGACGGCCCCCCACCGCCTCTCCCGACCGCAGCACCGGCGGTGGTGGTGGTCCCCGACGCCGATGGGTTCCTCGCTGCTCTCGCCGCCGCGGGGATCTCCGTCGAGCACGAGCAGACGGCGCCCGCGCCGCCCCCGGCGGCGATGGCGGTCGCTCCACCGCCGATGCCCCCACCGCCCAGCGCTCCGGTGCAGCGCCTCAACGACGGGAGCAGCCCGCCCGAGCCCCCCTCGAGCACCGAGTCGACGGTGACCGACGAGACCCCGGACGTGAGCACGACACCCTCCCCGCCATCCACGACGGATCCGGTCGGCGACGTCGAGCGCGACGGCGCGACGACGCCCAGCGCGCCCGAGCAACCGGCGCCGGTTGCGGCCCCCAGCCTCGATCTCGACCTCCTCGCGCACCAGCTGTACGGCCGCATCCGCACCCGTCTGCGCAGCGAGCTGCTCATCGACCGTGAGCGGTCCGGAATGCTGGCGGACCGCTGATGTACGACGTCGTCTTCGGCATGGCCCTGCATTTCGAGGTGGACATCGACGGCGTCGACCTGGGCACCTGGTCGAAGGTCGAGGGACTCACCGTGGAGTTCGGCGTGCTCAGCCATTCCACCGGCAACGACGACCACGTCACCCTGACCCCGGGCCGCACCAGCTATCAGAGCATCACCCTCACCCGGCCGGTGACGCCCGCGTCGAAGGCGGTCACGAGCTGGCTGACCCTGCAGAAGCGCAAGCCGTTCAAGGGAACCGGCGTGATCGTGCTCATGGATGCGGCGCGCCTTCCGGTGATGACCTGGGAGCTTGCGGGCGTGCTGCCGCTCAAGTGGTCCGGGCCCAACCTCGACGTCTCCACCAGCGGGGTCGCGATGGAGACGCTGGTCCTGGCGCACGAGGGGTTCCTGTACTGATGGCGATGCCGACCCAGATCAAGAGCCTGAAGAACCTGCTCTCGACCGACCTGCACGGGACCATGCGCTTCGAGGTGAAGGGCGTCGGTCACGACCTCGGCGAGTGGTCGCACTGCACCGGCCTGTCGGTTCGCTTCGACAACAAGCTGACCGCGGACGCCGAGTACAACGGCACCAGGGTGCGCCCGGGACAGCCGAGCTACGGCGACGTGAAGCTGAAGCGGGCGCTGAGCCACAGCGGCGCGCAGGCGGTGCAGACATGGCTGGAGGAGCTGGTCAGGAAGCCGGACCGCGCCGGCGTCGACGTGGAGATCAGGCTCGTCGACTCCTGGGGCAAGACCGTCGTCGAGTGGAAGCTCTACAACGTCGTCCCCAAGAGTTGGAGCGGTCCCGATCTCGATGGCAGCCCCTCCTCGAAGCAGGTGGCGATCGAGACCCTCGAGCTGAGCCACGACGGTTTCCTGGCGCACCACAAGGACCGGCCCATCGGGGGTCGATTCGAGATCCACATCGACGGGGAGACCCTGGGCTACTGGACCCAGTGCGACGGATTGGGGATCAGGTTCGACAACAAGCAGGTCGTCGCCAGCGACAGCCAGGGCCAGCACGTCGAAACGGTGCCCGGGAAGCCGTCGTACGGGGAGCTCAAGCTCAGGCGGTCGATGGACGGCGCGGGCTCGAAGAAGGTCCGCGACTGGCTGCTCAAGCACCTCAGGGAGCCCAGGAAGGACGGGTGCATCGCCAAGGTCACCCTCTTCGACACCTGGGACGAGGAGCTCGGAGAGTGGTCCTTCGAGGGAGTGATCCCCAGGAGCTGGAGCGGTCCCAGCCTCGACGCCGCCACCAAGCAGGTTGCCGTGGAGACGCTGGAGCTCAGCCACAGTGGATTCCACAACACCACCGCGAAGGCCGGTGGCGCCGTCACCGTCCGGCTGGGCGACAAGGACCTGGGCACCTGGACGAAGGTGAGCGGGCTCCAGGTCGAGTTCCCGACATCTCCGCGGAGCATCAACGGGAACACCAACACCCAGAACGTCGTCTCCGGCCCGGCGAAATGGAGCACTCTGAAGCTGTCGCGGCCGCTCGACGTCAGGAACGTGGACAAGGTGATGTCGTGGCTGAGCACCACCGCAGACAGCCGCAAGACCACCGCCACGGTCACGCTGCATGACCACTGGGGAAAGGAGGGCCCGACCTGGCACTTCGAGGAGGTCAGCCCCACGAAGTGGACCGGTCCGAACCTCGACGCGGGGAGATCGGATCTGCTCGAGGAGAGCCTCGACCTGGTGCACGGCGGCTTCAGCATCAGGGCCCCGGGGTCCGGTGGGAGTCCCGGGGGCACCGGGACCACGCCCACGGTCGTCTCCGGCAACGACGGCGGCAAGACCAAGAAGCATGCCGACGGAAAGCCCCTGGAACACCAGAAGGCCACCCTCGGCGTGGACGAGAAGAACACGGTGAAATTCAAGTCCGCCGACCCGAGTTCACTGACCATCACCCGGGCGGCGCGCTACCTCACGGTGCCGCACGCGGTCGGATCGACGCCGCTGGGCCACAGCCGCAACGAATACCGGGGAAGCGGGGCCGCGACCCTCAGCATGGACGTCGAGCTGCACAGCCCCGCCGAATCGGGAGACGCCAGCGTCGACCACCAGTGCACGCTGCTCCAGAGCTGGATGGTTCCGACCAGCACCGGCAGGCCCCCGGCCCTGCTCACCTTCACATGGTGCTCGGTCACCTTCAAGGGCTATCTGCGCGACCTCGCCATCGCCGTCACCCAGTTCGGCAGCGACACCAAGCCATCGATCGCGCGGGTGTCACTCACGCTGCAGGAGGAGCTGGAGCTGCCCAAGTTCACCAACCCCACGTCGGGGGGACCGCCGGGCCACCGCGTCCACGTGCTCGCCGAGGGCGACACCCTCCACTCGGTCGCCTTCCGAGAGTACGGGGAGGCCTCGGCCTGGCGCGGGCTCGCCGCCGCCAACGGCATCGACGATCCGCTGCGGGTGGCGCCGGGCACCCGGCTGCAGCTCCCCCCGGCGGTGTGAGGGGGATGTCCGAATGGCCGATGGCGACTTCACCAGCTGGCCCGACATCACGATCGGCGGCGGCGCGCTCGGCGAGGCCCTGCACTGCCAGCTCGCCGGGGTGGTGGTCGACCTCCACATGCACCTCCCCGACATGGTCGTGCTCCGCTTCCACGAGGACGCCGACGCGCTGAAGAAGGGCGGCCTGCACATCGGCGCCACGGTGAGCGTCACCGCACGCGGGCTGGGCGAGACGTCGTCGAGCGAGCTGATCACCGCCGAGATCACCGCCATCGAGGCCGAGTACACCGAGCTGGTCTCGGAGACGGTGGTGCGCGGCTACGACCGCTCGCACCGCCTCCAGCACGGGAGGCGCACCCAGACCTTCAAGCAGGAGAAGATCTCCGACGTCGTCCGCAGCATGGCGGCGAAGGCGGGCCTCGCGGTCGGGACCATCGACGACACCGGCGGCGCGCTCACCGTGGTCTCGCAGCACAACCTCTCCGACTGGGAGTTCCTCCGTGCCCACGCTCGCGAGCTGGGGTTCGAGGTCTCGGTCGCCGAGGGGAAGCTGAACTTCCGGCGCCCCACCAGGGCCTCGACTGCACCGGGCGCGGGGAACGCGCACTCCGGCAACCCACGCCAGCTGGCCTTCGGCAGCGATCTGATTCAGTTCCGTCCGCGCATCTCCGGCGCCCAGCAGGTCAAGCGGGTGCAGGTCCGCGCCTGGGATCCGGCGCGCAAGGAGGTGATGATCGGCTCCGCCCCGGTCGGGGCCGACCACGCGCAGCTCTCGACCACGCCCGCAGGGCTGGCGGGCACCTTCGAGGGCGACACCCACCTCGTCCACGACCGTCCGCTCAGCAGCCAGACCGAGGTGGACCGGGTCGCGGGCGCGATCGCCGAGCAGATCGGCACCGCCTTCGTCGAGGCGCAGGGGGTGTCGCTCGGCCATCCGGAGCTGCAGGCGGGGGTGTCCGTGCACGTCTCCGGCGTCGCCGAGCAGTTCGCCGGGCGCTACACCCTCACCCAGGCGCGGCACGTCTTCGACGAGGACGGCTACCGCACCCACTTCGCCGTCAGCGGGCGCCAGGAGCGCTCGCTGCTCGGCCTCACCTCGATCGGCGCGTCCAACGGCCACGCCTCGGGCGGCGGTCCGCCGATCAGCGGCACGGTGATCGCCACCGTCAGCCAGAACGCCGACCCCGACAGCCTGGGGCGGGTGAAGCTGAGGTTCCCGTGGCTGTCGGAGACCTACGAGTCCGACTGGTCCCGTGTCGTGCAGGTCGGCGCCGGTCCCGACAGCGGGGTCATGTTCCTCCCCGAGGTGGGCGACGAGGTGCTCTGCGCCTTCGAGTTCGGCGACATGCGCCGCCCCTACGTCATCGGCGGCCTGCACAACGGCAAGGACAAGCCCCGCCTCGGCGACGGGCTCGTCGACGCCGGCAAGGTGACCCGCCGGGGCGTCGTCTCACGCTCCGGGCACCGGGTCGTCCTCTTCGACGGCCAGAAGTCGGGGATCGCGCTGATCTCCGCCGACGGCAAGCTGCGGATCAGCCTCAACCAGACCAGGGGCGAGATCCACATCACCGGCGACGGGCCGATGACCATCGACGCCGGCAAGGGCGCGGTGACCGTCAGGAGCCAGGGGGACGTCACCGTCCAGGCGGGCGGCAACCTCAGCCTCAAGGGCCAGGCGGGGGTGAAGATCGAGAGCGACGCCGTCGTCGAGATCAGCGGCAAGCTGATCAAGCTCAACTAGGAGGGGGGATGGGGGCACCTGCGGTGGTGATGAACGATCGGGTGATGGGGCAGTGTCCGAACCACCTCATCCCCAACCCCGCCACCGGGGCGCCGCAGCCGGCGCCGCCGATGCCCTTCTCGGCGCCGCTGCTGCTGGGGCTGTGCACCACCGTGCTCATCAAGAGCAAGCCGGCGGCGGTGGTGCAGTCGAGCGGGCTGAACACCCCGCCCCACGTCGGGCTCCATCCCAGTGACCCGTTCACGGTGCCGGCGCAGCAGCAGGCGCGCATCGTCAGCGGCAGCACCACCGTGCTGATCGGCGGAAGGCCGGCGGCGAACGCCCAGTCGCAGTGCACCTGCTGCACCGTGCCCGGTCGCATCACACCGACGGTCCAGGACGTGCTCATCGGATGAGGTGGCGCTCATGAACGACGACTTCATCGGCTCGGGATGGGCCTTTCCGCTCTGCACCGACGCGAGGGGCGGAATCGCCCTGGTGGCGCGCGAGCGCGAGCTGGAGAAGTGCATGCGGCTGATCCTGTCCACCGCACCCGGTGAGCGGCCGATGCGCCCGGACTTCGGCTGCGCCATCCACGAGCGCGTCTTCGACGTCGCCGACTCGAGCATCGCCGGCGCCATCGCCGCCGACGTCGAGGCGGCCCTGCTGCGCTGGGAGCCGCGCGTGGTCGTCCAGGACGTGGAGGTGATCATCGATCGCGACGTTCCCGGCCTCGTCCACATCGACATCCGGTACACGGCGAAGTCGACCAACGATCCCCGCAACCTCGTCTTCCCCTTCTACAGCATCCCCGGGGAGGGCGGGGAATGACCCTCCCCGTCCCCGACCTCGACGACCGCCGCTTCCAGGACCTTGTCGACGACGCCAAGCGGCTGGTGCAGCAGCGCTGCCCGGAGTGGACCGACCACAACGTCTCCGATCCCGGGGTGACCCTGATCGAGACCTTCGCGTGGATGACCGACCAGCTCGTCTACCGGCTGAACCGGGTGCCCGACCGGCTCTACGTCAAGTTCCTCGAGCTGATCGGGGTGCACCTGCTGCCGCCCACCGCGGCGCGGGCGCCGGTGACCTTCTGGCTGTCGGCGCCGCCCGAGGCGGTGATGACCGTCCCCGCCGAGACCCGGGTGTCGACGGTGCGCACCGACGTGGACGACGCCGTCGTCTTCTCGACCGCGGACGACCTCGCCATCGTGGCCTGTGCCGCCCGGCGCGTGGCAGTGGCGGCGGCGGGGGAGGAGCGTCACCGGGACATGACCGACGCCCTGGACCGGGGCACCGGCTTCACCTGCTTCTCCTCCGTGCCCCAGCCCGGCGACGCGCTGATCATCGGGCTCGACGAGGCGGTGCCGCGCTGCGCGATCCGGCTCCGGCTGCGCTGCACCATCGAGGGCATCGGCGTCGACCCCACCGACCCGCCGCTCGCCTGGGAGGCGTGGGACGGCGAGGCCTGGGGGAGCTGCGAGGTCGACAGCGACGGCACCGGCGGGATCAACCGCGACGGCGACGTCGTGCTCCACGTCCCCGCCGGCCACGCGATCGCGATCATCGGAGCCGAGCGGGGTGGCTGGCTTCGCGCCCGGGTCACCGAGGCCGAGGAGGGTCAGCGGGCCTACACCGCGTCGCCGGTGATCCACGGCGTGGAGGCCGTCACCCTCGGGGGCACCGTCGAGGCGGTGCACGCCGACACCCGCACCCACGAGACGCTCGGCATCTCCGAGGGGGTGGCGGGCCAGCGCTTCGGCCTCGCCCACCGCCCGCTGCTGGGTGGCGCCGACGCCGCGGTGCTCGAGTCGGGGTCCGACCAGGGTTGGCAGGAGTGGCGCGCGGTCGACGACTTCGCCGCCAGCGGCCCCCGCGATCGCCACTTCGTCCTCGACGCGGTGATGGGGGAGGTGTCGCTCGGGCCGGTGGTGCGGGAGGCCGACGGCCTGCTCCACCACCACGGCGCCGTCCCGGAGAAGGGGGTGCCGCTGCGGCTGCGGTCCTACCGCACCGGGGGCGGCCGCCTCGGCAACGTCTCCCGCGGCGCCGTCACCGTGCTCAAGTCCTCGCTGCCGTACATCGCCCGGGTGGAGAACCGCGTCCCCGCCCAGGGAGGGGTCGACGCCGAGGACATCGAGAACGCCAAGCGGCGGGGTCCGATGATGCTGCGCACCCGCAACCGTGCGGTCACCGCCGAGGACTTCGAGGAGCTCACCCGTGAGGCCGCCCCCGAGCTGGCTCGGGCCCGCTGCGTACCCGCCGGCGAGGGTGTCGACGCCGGCTCGGTGCGGGTGCTGGTCATCCCCACGGTGGCCGACGACCGGGGACGGCTGCGCTTCGAGCGGCTGATCCCCGGGCAGGCGACGCTGGAGGCGATCGTCCGCCGGCTCGACGAGTGCCGGCTGGTGGGCACCCGGGTGATCGTCGAGCCCCCCCTCTACCGCGGCGTCACCGTGGTGGCCCGGCTGCGAGCGCGCCCCCGTGCCAACCTGGGACGGCTCGAGATGGCGGCGCTCGACGCCGTGTACGCGTACCTCAACCCCATCGGCGGGGGCCCGGAGGGCCGCGGCTGGCCCTTCGGCCGCCCGGTGCAGATGGGGGAGATCTTCGCCGTGCTCCAGGCGGTTCCCGGGGTCGACATGATCGGGGACGTGCGCCTCTTCGGCGCCGATCCGATCACCGGCCATCGCGGGCCGGCGACCCAGGTTCTCGACGTGGAGCCGCACGCGACGGTGTTCTCCTTCGAGCACCAGGTGCTGGTGGAGGCGCCCTGATGCGCGGCACCGTCCCCCGGCTCGAGAGCCCGCATCCGCTGGGCGCGTGCCTGCCCGGAACCCTCCAGGAGGACCGCTTCGCCCAGGCGCTCACCGCCGGCCTCGACGAGCTGCTGGCGCCGCTGCTGGCCACCCTCGACAACCTCGGCGCCTACATCGACCCGCGGCTCGCGCCGGAGGACTTCCTGCAGTGGCTGGCCGGCTGGCTGGGCGCCGCGGTCGACGAGACCTGGCCGCTCGAACGGCGCCGCCGCCTGGTCGCCGGCGCGGTCGACCTCTACCGCCGGCGCGGCACGGTGGCGGGGCTCGCCACCCACATCGAGGTCACCACGGGCGGGGCGGTGGAGATCGCGGAGAGCGGCGGTGCGACCTGGTCCCAGGTCAGCGGCGGCGCGCTCCCCGGCGAGCCCGTGCCCCGGCTGGCGGTGCGGGTCGCGGTCGAGGACCCGTCCTCGCTCAGCCGCGACGACCTCGACGCGCTGGTGGCCGCGGCGAAGCCGGCCCACGTCATCCACCACGTCGAGGTGGTCGCTCGGTGATCGTGTGCCGGAAGTGCGGCGCCCAGAACGGCGACGCCGACAACTTCTGCGGGTCGTGTGCCGCCTTCCTGGAGTGGAGCGGCGAGCGGGTGGTGGCCAGGACGCCCCCGCCCCCACCGCCGCTCGACCTCGAGCCCGAGCCCCAGCCCGGCGGAAGGAAGCGGATCGACTCGATGAAGGCCTTCATCTTCCACTCGACGGAGCGCGAGGGGATGCCTCCGCCGCCGGCCGGAGCGGCGCCTCCGGGCACTCCGGGACCCCCGGGCGCTCTGCGCCCGCCGGGCGCGCCGGGACCACCCGGTGCACTCCGCCCGCCGGGCGCGCCTCCGCCTCCCCCGGGAGCGGGTCCGCCCCCGCGTCCGCCGGGGGCGCCGCCGCCTCCCCCGGCGCCCCGTCCCCCGGCCGCGGGCGCACCGCCGCCGCCACCGCCGCCGCCGCCCCCGCCCCCGGTGCCGCGTCCCCCGGGGGCGGCGCCTCCACCTCCGCCTCCGCCGCCGGTGCCGCGTCCCCCGGCGGCGGCGGCGCCTCCGCCTCCGCCTCCGCCGGCCCCGCCGCTGCCGCCGGCTCCGCCGCTGCCGCCGCCGCAGCCCCGCCCGCCGGCGGCGGGCGCGCCGCCGCCGCCGCCAGCGCGCCTGCCCACGACGCCGCGTCCCCCCGCGGCCGGCGCGCCTCCGGCGTCGCCGCCGCCGCCGCCCCC
>DASXNK010000210.1 GCA_036495095.1 Candidatus Dormiibacterota bacterium
AGCCGGGCGAGCAGGTCACCGCGCACCGCGGGCAGCAGGTGGTACGCCCGGAGGGACGGCTCGGCGGCCAGCCCGTCGACGATCTCGAGGCCGGCCGCGGGACCGACGGCCATCGCCACCGCGACCCCGCGGTTGAGCTCCACGACCGGCGACGGGGCGAGCTGGGCGAGGGCGTCGTAGAGCGCGGCGATGCCCTCCCAGTCGGTCTCCGCGGGGGTGCGCGCCCGGGCGTGGCAGGCGGCGATGGCGGCCTGGAGCGCGTAGGGGCCGAGCGCGCCCCCCAGCCGCTGGGCCCGGGCCAGCGCCGCCATCCCCCGGCGGATGAGGAGCCGGTTCCAGCGGCCGCGGTCCTGGTCGAGGAGGAGGATCGGCTCCCCGGTGGGCCCCACCCGGGCGCGTGAGCGCGACGCCTGGATCTCCAGCAGCGCGACCAGGCCGTGGACCTCCGGCTCCACCGGCATCAGCCCTGCGAGGATGCGGGCGAGGCGGAGCGCGTCCTCGCAGAGCGCGGGTCGCATCCAGTCGTCGCCGGCCGTCGCCGAGTAGCCCTCGTTGAAGACGAGGTAGATCACCTCGAGCACCGGCGCCAGCCGGGCGGCGAGCTCGGGCCCCGCGGGCACCTCGAAGGGGACCCGCGCCTCGGCGAGGGTCCGCTTCGCGCGGACGATCCGCTGGGCCACCGTCGACCGCGGGACCAGGAAGGCGCGCGCGATCTCCTCGGTGGTGAGTCCGCCGACCAGGCGGAGGGTGAGCGCCACCCGCGCCTCGGTGGCCAGCACCGGGTGGCAGGAGATCAGCATCAGGGTCAGCAGGTCGTCGCCGCCGTCCCCCCCGGCGCCGGTGTCGAGCTCGCGGCCGATCTCCTGGTGCTTGCGATCGAGCCGCTCGCGGCGGCGGAGCAGGTCGATGGCGCGGTGCTTCGCCGTGGCCATGAGCCAGGCGCCCGGGTTGACCGGGACGCCGGACTCCGGCCACTGCTCCAGGGCGGCGACGAAGGCGTCCTGGGCGAGTTCCTCAGCGACGGCGACGTCGCGCACCATCCGCGCCAGGCCGGCGATGAGCCGGGGCGACTCGATCCGGAAGACCGCGTCGATGGCGAGATGGGGCTCCGGCGCCGGCACCGCGTGTCCTCTCATCCTCTGGGCGCTGACGCGCCCCATGGTAGGGGGGCTGCGGGCCGGGCTACTCGGGGACGCAGGCCTCGAGATAGAAGCCGGCGATCAGGGCGTGGCCGCCGTCGGTGGGGTGGATGTCGCCGCTGCGCACCCAGGTGAGCTCGCCGCAGCGCCCCCGGAAGCGGCCGCTCACCTCGATGAGGCGGAGGCGGCGGACCGCGGCGGCGTCGCGGATGATCCTGTTGAAGCCGCCGCCGGTGGACCGTCGAGGGGCCATGCGGTGCGCCTCGGCGCCGTGGTTGCCCCCCTCGACGACATCGGGCTCGAAGGGCATGTACACGGTCTGGATGCAGCCCACCTCGACCAGCGACGAGCCGGTGGCCCGGAGCGCGGCGTCGAGCCGGGAGAGGATCACCCCGAGGTTGGCCTGGAACTGCCGGCGCGCCTCCCCGTCGCCGAGCAGCGCCGCCTCCATGATGTCGTTGCCGCCGATGCAGAGCGCCAGCGGGCTCACCCGGCCGCCGCTCCGCGCCACCGTGGCGATCAGCTCCTCGGCGCGCTCGAGCTGGCCGCTGGGGAGGAGCATCGAGGCGCTGGACTCGCCCGGGATGGCGAGGTTGACCAGCGCAAGGCCGCCCCAGCGGGCCCGGAGCGCGTCGCCGAGCACGCTCATGCACCCGGAGCTGACATGGGAGGCCCCGATCCCTGCGGCGATGCTGTCGCCGAGTGCGAGCAGGACGGTGCCGACCGGCACCGGCGTCCCCGTTGCTTCTCCGAACACCGCGGCAGGCGTCGGCTGATCGGTCACGTCCGCGGAGTATACCGAGCCGCTCTCTATACTCCCGAGCCCTGATGAGGATGCGCACCCGACCGCTGCTGGGCCTCGCGCTCGCCCTCGCCGGCGTCGCCTGCGGCAGCTCGCCGGGCTCCGGTGGCGTCGACGCCACCGCGATGCTGCGGCAGGGGAAGGCGGCGGTCGACGCCGCCGGCGCGCTCCACTTCACCCTCGCCGCCAGGGACGTCCCCAGCGGCGGGGCGGGCACGTTCATCACCGCCGGCGAGGGCGACGCCCAGCGGCCCAACGCGGTGCAGGGCAGCCTGCAGGTGGTCTTCAACGGGCTGCCGCTGCGGCTCGGCGTGGTCTCGTCGGGCGGCACCTTCTACGTCAAGCTGCCCTTCACCACCGGCTACGAGGCCACCGACCCCACCAAGTACGGCTTCGGCGACCCCGGGAGGCTGCTCGACCCCCAGGCCGGGCTGAGCTCGCTGCTCACCGACGCGAAGGACGCGAGCGCCGACGGCCGCGACCGTCTCAACGGCGAGGAGCTCGACGAGGTGAAGGTGACCCTGCCGGGGAAGCCGGTGGCCGACCTGCTCACCAGCGCCGACGCCTCGAAGGACGTGCAGGGCCGCATCGGGCTGGTGCCGGGGAGCCACCAGGTGCGCCGGGTGGTGCTCACCGGCCCCTTCTTCGACGCCCACCAGTCGAGCACCTACACGCTGATACTGGACAGGTATGGCGAGACCGTCCAGATCACCCCTCCTCCCCACTGAGGCGCTGACGGGGGGGACGGCCGCGCCGGCGGCCGGGGTGGCCGCCGTCCCCGGCGGGGTGCGGCGGCTGGCGGTGGCCGGCGCGGCGGTGCTGCTCGCCGCCGCCGACACCTACGTGGTGGTGCTCGCCCTGCCCAGCATCATGCGCGACGTCGGACTCAGCCTCGACCAGCTCCAGCAGGCGGCGCCGATCGTCAGCGGCTTCCTCTGCGGCTACGTCGTGGTGCTGCCCCTGCTGGGCCGGCTCTCCGACCTCTACGGCCGGCGGCCGGTGCTGCTCGGCTGCCTCGCCGTCTTCGCCCTCGGCTCGGCGGTGACCGCCAGCGCCCACGGCCTCGGGGCGGTGGTGGCGGGGCGCACCCTGCAGGGCCTGGGCGGCGGCGGGCTGGTGCCGGTGACCCTGGCGCTGGTCGCCGACACCTGGCCCCCGCAGCACCGCGGCGTGCCCCTCGGGGTGGTGGGTGCGGTCCAGGAGCTCGGCAGCGTGATCGGCCCGCTCTACGGCGCCGCGATCGTGGCGGTGAGCGGCTGGCGGACCATCTTCTGGGTGAACCTGCCGGTGGCCGTCGTCCTCGCCGCCGGCTTCCGCCCGCCCTGGAGCGAGGTGGCCCGGCGCCGCGCGGCGCGGGGCACCGGCCGGGTCGACCTCGCCGGCGGCGCGCTCCTCGCCGGCGCCGCCGCCGCCGCCCTGCTCGCCCTGCTCCAGCCCGACGTGCTGACCGGCAGCGACACCCTCGGACAGCTCTACTCCCCGCTGCTCGGCGCCAGCGCCCTCACCACCCCGCTGGCGCTCGCCGCCGCCGGCCTGCTCGCCGCCCTCGCCGCCTGGGAGCTGGCCGCCCCGTGGGGGGTCCGGCCGCTGCTCCCGCTGCGCCGCACCCCGGCGATGCTCCGCGCCGCCGACTGGCCCGGGGCGCTGCTGCTCGCCGCGGTGCTCGGCTGCGTGATCGTCGCCTTCGCGGGCGCCGACCCCAGCCGCCAGGTGGTCGGCGACGCCGCCCCCGGCCTGCTCGCCGCCGCCGCCGTCGCCGGGGTGCTCTTCCTCCTCGTCGAGCTGCGCCGCGACGACCCGCTGGTGCCGCTCGCCGCGCTGCGCCCCCGCGCCGCCCACGGCGCCCTGCTGGTGAACCTCTGCGCCGGCGCCGCGCTGATGGCGGTGCTCATCGACGTGCCGATCTTCGCCCGGGCGACCCGCTTCCACGACTCGCAGGTGCAGGCGGCGCTGGTGCTGCTGCGCTTCCTGGCCGCGGTGCCGGTGGGCGCGGTGCTCGGCGGCCTGGTCTGCGAGCGGCTCTCCCACCGGGTCACGGCCGGCTGCGGGATGCTGCTGAGCGCGGCGATGCTCCTGCTCCTCGGCGGCTGGACCGCGGGCACCCTCGGCGAGCACGCGGTGCTGCTGGGGTGGCACGCGCCGTTCGGCGGCGCCGACGTCGAGCTCGCCCTCTGCGGCCTGGGCTTCGGGCTGGCCATCGCCCCGGTCAACGCGGCGGTGCTGGGGGCGGTGCGTGATTCGCTCCACGGCCTGGTCTCGGCGCTGGTGGTGGTGGCGCGGATGGTGGGGATGCTGGTCGGCCTGGCGGCGCTGACCGCGGTGGGGCTGCGCCGCTTCTACGCCGCCTCCGCCCAGCTCCCCTCGCCGATCCGCCTGTGCCCGCAGACCCCGGCGCACTGCCCCGCCTACGACCTGCTGGCGACCGCGGCGGTGGTCGACGAGCTCCACGCCGTGTTCGTCGGCGCCGCCCTCTGCGCCGCCGCCGCCGCGGTGCTCGCCCTGGTGCTGCTGCAGCGCACCGCCGGCGCGCCCGGGGTGAGCCTCGGAGAGGTGCTGGCCGGTGGCTGAGCTGCGGGTGGTGCGACCGGCGGTCGACACCGAGGAGGTGCTCGACGGGCTGCGCACCGCCGCCGCCGAGCTCGGGGTGGAGGCCTACCTGGTGGGCGGGTTCGTGCGCGATCGCCTGCTCGGCCGCGGGGTCAGCAAGGACATCGACCTGCTCGTCGTCGGCGACGGCGCCGTCGACCTGCTCGGCCGGCTGGCCGAGCGTTTCGGCTGGAGCCGGCCACAACAGTTCGAGCGCTTCGGCACGGTGCAGGTGCGCGGTGACGGCTTCATCGTCGAGGGGGTGCGCGCCCGCCGGGAGCGGTACGACCCGGAGTCGCGGAAGCCCGGCGTCGAGCCCGGCACCCTGGAGGAGGACATCCGGCGCCGCGACTTCACCGTCAACGCCCTCTGCCAGGACTTCTCCGGCCGGGTGCTCGACCTCACCGGGCGCGGGCTCGCCGACCTCCACGCCGGGGTCCTCCGCACCCCCCTCGACCCCTCCGACACCTTCGACGAGGACCCGCTGCGGATGTTCCGCGGCGCCCGGTTCGTCGCCCAGCTCGGCTTCGGGCTCGCCGAGGGGGTGCTGGAGGCGATCCGCGAGCAGGCCCCCCGAGCCCGCATCCTCAGCGCCGAGCGGATCCGCGACGAGCTCTCCCGGCTGCTCACCTCACCCCACGCCCGTGCCGGCATCGAGGTGCTCCGCGAGGGCGGCCTGCTCGCCCAGGTGCTCCCCGACCTGGAGGCGATGGTGGGGGTGGAGCAGAGCGGGTTCCACTGCTACGACGTCTACGACCACACCATGCACGCCCTCGACCTGGCCCCAAGGGAGGACCTGGTCACCCGGCTGGCCGTGCTCCTCCACGACGTCGGCAAGCCGCCCACCCACGCGATCGCCGAGGACGGCCGCCACACCTTCCACGACCATCCCCAGGTGGGCGCGGAGATGGCCGAGAGGATCCTCACCGACCTGCGCTTCAGCGGCGACGAGATCCGCGACGTGGCCACCCTGGTGCGGCTCCACCTCCGCCCCATCCAGTACCAGCACGACACCCACGGCGACGCCGCGGTGCGCCGCCTGATCCGCGCCGCCGGGCCGCTGCGAGGGCGGCTGCTCGACGTCGCCCGGGCCGACACCCGCGCCTCCTCCTACCCGGACACGGTGGCGATCGACGAGCTCGGCGAGCGCATGGAGCGGCTCGACCAGGACGGCGGGCTCTCGCGGATGGGACCGCCCCTCGACGGCCGGACGATCATGCGGCTGGGCGGCCGCGGCGGCGGGCCCTGGGTGGGCCGGGTGCAGCGGGCGCTGATCGAGGCCGTGCTGGAGGGCGAGATCCCCCCCGGCGACGCCGCCGCCGCCGAGGCCTGGCTCCGCGACCACTCCGAGCTGCTCGAGGTGAGCTGACCGCACAGTCTCGACGACCCGGGTGAGTACCATATGCCCCCCATGCTCGGCCGCGCGCGCTTTCTGAAGCGCCTCCTGCTCGACCTCCCCCGCAACCTCAAGCTGGCCTACTGCCTCTGGCTCGACCCGCGGGTCCCGGTGCGCAACAAGGCGGCCATGGGCGCGGCGCTGGGGATCATCGTCACCCCCTACATCAACCTCCCGGCGTGGATCCCGGTGGTGGGGGAGATGGACATCCTCGCCCTCGGCCTGCTCGCCAGCCGCCTCTTCATCGGCGCCGCCCCCGACGCGTTGGTCGCCGAGCACGAGGCCGCGATCCGCCGGCGCGAGAGCCGCTTCGACCGGGACGTCGAGCAGGGCAGGCGATTCGCCGTCGCCCTCAGCAGACGGCTGCCGATCGACCGCCTCCACCCCGACGACGACACCGACACCGACGCGGGCGGTCCCGGCCTGCCCGCCGCCGCCGCCGGCGACCCCGGGTTCTCGCGACAGCGCTGGTCCTGGGAGACCGACACCACCAGCTCAACCCCCGCCGATCAGCGGACCTCCGGAGTGACACGTTGAAGGTTCTGTTCCTGCAGGAAGTGACGGGAACTGCAAAGCCCGGCGACGTCAAGGAGGTGTCCCCGGGGTTCGCTCGCAACTACCTCTTCCCCAAGCATCTCGCCGTGGTCGCCGACGACAAGGTCGTCGAGCAGATCCGCCAGCGCGAGGAGGCGACGCGGCGCAGGGCCGAGAAGGCGCTCACCGACGCCCGCGAGATCGAGAACCGGCTGCGCCGGATCACGGTCACCCTCTACGCCAAGGCCGGCGAGGGCGGGCGCCTCTTCGGCTCGGTGACCAACGCCGACATCGCGCAGCAGCTCAAGCGCGAGGCGGGCATCGACGTCGACAAGCGGAAGATCGAGGTCGAGCCCCCGATCCGCTCGCTCGGCCCCCACGAGGTCACCCTCAACCTCCACGCCGAGGTGACGGCGACCCTGCGCGTGGTCGTCGCCGCCAAGTGACCCCCCCGCCCCATCCGGGGGTGCCGGCGGAGGGGGGGTGGTGATCACCTCGACGCCGCCGGTCGGGAGGACGCTCCCCCACGACCACGAGGCCGAGGTCTCGGTGCTGGGGGCGCTGATGCTCGACCCCAACGCGGTGTCGATGGTGCGCGACCGGCTCGTCCCCGAGGACTTCTACTCGGAGCGGCACGGCCACATCTACCGTGCCTCGCTCATCCTCGCCGACCAGGGTCAGCCCATCGACCCGCTGATGCTGCGCTCGCAGCTGGAGCGGAACGGGGCGCTCGGCCAGGCCGGCGGGGTCGAGTACCTCGCCGAGCTGAGCGCCAGCGTCTTCACCGCCGCGAGCATCCAGCACTGGGCCGACATCGTCTACGAGCTGGCGCTCAAGCGCCGGCTGATCACCGCCGGGGGCGACCTGGCGACGCTCGGCTTCGACGAGTCGCTGAGCGCCATCGAGGCGGTCGACCGTGCCGAGCAGCGGGTCTACGGGCTCGCCGACCAGCGCCGGGTCACCGAGGCCACCCACGTCGCCCCGGTGCTCAAGGACACCTGGACCCAGCTCGAGACCCTGCTCGGCAAGCGCCAGTTCGTCACCGGGGTGCCGACCAACTTCAGCGAGCTCGACCAGGTCACCCAGGGGCTGCAGCCGAGCGAGCTGATCATCCTCGCCGCCCGTCCCTCGGTGGGCAAGACCGCCTTCGCGCTCAACGTCGCCCGCAACGCCTCGGTGCTCGCCAAGCAGCCCACCTGCATCTTCTCCCTCGAGATGTCGAAGGAGTCGCTGGTGCAGCGGCTGCTCTGCAGCGAGGCCAAGGTCGACTCCTTCCTGCTCAAGACCGGGCAGGCCGACGCCGCGGTCTTCTCGCGGATCGCCCAGGCGATGGACCGGCTCACCCAGGCCGACCTCTACATCGACGACACCCCGGCGCTCTCGATCAACGCGCTGCGCAGCCGGGCCCGCCGGATGAAGGCGCAGTACGGCATCAGGCTGATCGTGGTCGACTACCTCCAGCTGATGCGCGGCGGCCGCCAGGAGTCGCGCGTCCAGGAGGTGTCGGACATCTCCTCGGGGCTGAAGTCGATCGCCAAGGAGCTCAAGACCCCGGTGCTCGCGCTCTCCCAGCTCTCCCGCGAGTCCGAGCGCCGCACCGACCGCAAGCCCCAGCTCAGCGACCTGCGCGACTCCGGCTCGATCGAGCAGGACGCCGACATCGTGCTCTTCCTCTACCGCAAGGGGATGCACGACCAGGAGGTCGACCGCTCCGTCACCGAGCTGATCGTCGCCAAGAACCGCAACGGCCCGGTGCGCGACATCGACCTCGTCTTCGTCGCCGAGCAGACCGCCTTCCGTGAGCCGTTCCGGGGCCGGCCCGAGGGCTAGCTGCCCGCCGAGCTGCCCACCGGCTGGGGAGCCCGGTTCACCGCGCGGGCGACGCCCGCGCCCAGGTCGGGGTGGACGGCGGTCCAGTAGGCGATCACCCGGGTGGTCATCTCCGGGGTGAGGCCCCTGCTCATGTGGCCGGCGATGTTGCCGATCAGGTGCTCGCGGTCGACCGGGGAGAGCACCCTCTCCCACAGCGCGCGGGGCTGGACGACGTCGTCGTCCTCGGCGTGGAGCAGCGAGGCGGCGCGCACCATCTCTCCGCCGATCTCGTAGCTCGGCTCGGCGCCGTACCCGCTGTGCACCTGGTTCAGCGGACGGTTGATGGGGAGCTGCAGGTAGTTGGCGCCGATCCGGTAGCGATGGGTGTCGGGGTAGCTGAAGAGCCGGCCCTGGAGCATCCTGTCCGGGCTGGGGCCGATGCCCGGCACCATGTTCGCGGGCTCGAACGCGGCCTGCTCCACCTCGGCGACGTAGTTCTCGGGGTTGCGGTCGAGCACCAGCCGGCCGACCCTGATCAGCGGGTGGTCGCCGTGCGGCCAGACCTTGGTGAGGTCGAACGGGTTGAACCGGTAGCCGGGGGCGTCGTCGAAGTTCATCACCTGCACGTACATCGTCCAGGATGGCGGGCTTCCGTTCAGGATGCTGGTGTACAGGTCGCGGATGTGATGGTCGGGGTCCTCCGACGCCATCGCTCCGGCCTCGGCGTCGGTGAGGTTGTCGATGCCCTGGTCGGTGGTGAACGTGTACTTGATCCAGAAGCGTTCGCCGCCCCCGTTGACCCACATGAAGGTGTGGCTGCCGTAGCCGTTCATGGTGCGCCAGCTGCGCGGCGTGCCCCGGTCGGTCATCAGCAGGGTGACCTGGTGCGCCGACTCCGGGGTCAGGGTCCAGAAGTCCCACTGCAGGTTGTGGTCGCGCAGGTTGGTGTCGGCGCGGCGCTTCTGCGAGTGGACGAAGTCGGAGAACCTCCGGGGGTCGCGGATGAAGAAGACCGGGGTGTTGTTCCCCACCAGGTCGTAGTTGCCGTCCTCGGTGTAGAACTTGATCGCGAAGCCGCGCGGGTCGCGCTGGGAGTCGGCCGAGCCGAGGTCGCCGGCGACGCCGGCGAAGCGCAGGAACACCGGCGTCCTCCTGCCCACCTGGCCGAGGAAGGCCGCCCTGGTCCACTGGGTGACGTCGTCGGTCACCTCGAAGTGGCCGTGGGCGGCGCCGCCCCTGGCGTGGACCACCCGCTCCGGAACCCGCCCCCGGGGGATTCCGGCGACCGTGGTGGTCGCCGGGCGCTGCTCGCTCATCGGTCGCTCCTCCGCCGCGGGTGAGAGGTGGGTGAGTATAGGCCGACCTGGAATCTCTCCAGACGGGGCTCGGCGGCGAACGTACGTTTGCAGTCCTGCCACCTTGACACGGGTTGCGCGACACGATGTCGCAACATCGCGGAGACGGCGGCGGGCCTCCTTTACACTGCCCCGGGATGACTGCGCACGCGGCCGCGACGGAGGCCGATCTGGGAACACGACTCTCCGCGCTCCTGCGCGAGCGGCTGGCCGACCTGGCACGGGCCTGGCCGGCCGAGCTGACGGCGGAGGGACGGATCGCGCCCACGGTGCCCGCCGCCGAGGCCGACCGCTTCGTCGAGGCCGTCGCCGCCGCCGCCACCGGGCGGATCGAGCCGCTGGCGGCGATCACCGGGGTCGACGGCGCCGAGCGCGCCGGGCTGCCCGGCCGCCTCGACGTGGTGCTCAGCGCCCTCGAGGCGCTCCGCCGCTCCGTCCTCGCCCTCGACGGGGGCCGCAACGGCGTGGCGCCCGACGTGAGCGCGACCGCCGCCGCCTTCGCCGCGGTGGGCCGCCGCCTCGCCGCCCGGGCGGTCACCGCCGGGATCGAGCCGCGGACCGGCGCCCCGGCGGTGCCGGCCACGCCGGTCGACCCGTTCGGGACCACCCCGATCGGCGTCACCCTCCACGAGCTCCGCCGCCCCCTGACGATCGTGAGCAGCTACGGACAGCTGCTCTCCGCGGGCACCCTGGGCGAGCTGCCCGACCGGGCGGCGACCGCGGTGACCGCGCTCTGCGGCGCCACCGAGGCGATGCTCCGCCTGGTGCAGGCGCTGAGCGCCGTCAACCGCCTCGAGGACCCCGCCGAGCTCCCCGCCTTCCGCGAGCTCGAGGTCGCCGCCCTGGTCGGCGCCGCCCTCGAGGAGGTCGCCACCGAGATCCAGCTCGGCGCCGTCCAGCCGGTTGTCGAGCTCGAGGACGGGCTGCGGGTCCGGGGCGACGACGAGTGGCTGGTGGTGGCGCTCACCAACCTCATCGAGAACGCGGTGAAGCACTCGCCCCAGGGCGGGACCGTGGAGATCCACGCCCGCCGCGACGTCGGCACCGCGCGCATCACCGTGCGCGACCATGGCCCCGGCTTCCCCGCCGCCGACATCGACCGCCTCTTCGACAAGTACTTCCGCTCCGCCGCCGAGCGCGAGCGGGGCATCGCCGGCACCGGCCTCGGCCTCTTCATCGTCCGCACCGTGGCCGACCGCCACCGCGGCGAGGTCATCGCCCGCCTGCCCGAGGGCGGCGGCGCCGAGTTCGAGCTGGCCCTGCCGCTGACCTGAGGCGGCGAGGCGGAGCCTCGCCGGTAGAATCCGGGACCGTCATGGACACCCGGACCGAGCACGACTCGATGGGCGCCTTCGAGGTGCCCGTCGATGCCTACTACGGCGCCAACACGATGCGGGCGGTGGTCAACTTCCCGATCAGCGACCTGCGGCTGCCGCGCGGGTTCATCCGCGCCCTGGGGCTGATCAAGCAGGCGGCGGCGCAGACCAACGCCGACCTGGGGCTGCTCGAGCCGCGGCTCGCCGAGGCGATCGTGCGCGCCGCCCAGGACGTCGTCGACGGCAACCTCGACGACGGCTTCGTGGTCGACGTCTTCCAGACCGGCAGCGGCACCTCGACCAACATGAACGCCAACGAGGTGATCAGCAACCGCGCCATCGAGCTGCTCGGGGGCGAGAAGGGCACCCGCACCCC
>DASXNK010000211.1 GCA_036495095.1 Candidatus Dormiibacterota bacterium
AGCGCAACCTCAGCGCCCAGCAGCAGGTCGACCAGGCGGCGATCAACGCCGACCAGGCGACGGTGAACTTCCAGCAGAACGTGGTGAACCAGGACCAGAGCAACCCGGCAACCGACACAGCGGCGGACAACAACGAGGCGACGGCGTGCGCGGGCATGCCCCCGGCTCCCGTAACGGTAGCCTGTACCAACGCCCAGAACGCCGACGAGTCGGCGGACGCGAGCGAGATCCCGAATCAGCAGGCGCAGCTCCAGCACGACCAGGCCCAGCTCCAGATCGACCAGGCGAACCTCCAGGGCGCCCAGGCGAAGGCCCGGCAGAACCAGATCCTCGGCCAGGGCCAGGTCCTGACCGCCCAGGCCACGCTGAACGCCGCGCGCAACGAGGGCAACGCCGCCATCCAGCAGGCGCAGGCCTCGCTCGCCCAGGCCCAGGCCAACGCCCAGCACGACGTCGACATCGCCCAGGGCAACCTCAACAACGGCCTGGTCCAGCTCCAGAACGCGAAGACCTCCTTCGCCTCCGCCCAGCAGACCAACGCCAACGCCATCTCCCAGGAGCAGATCCGGGCGAACCAGGCGGTGCACCAGGCCCAGTCGCAGCTCGACCAGGCCAGCAGCAGCCTCCAGGGCCTGCTCGCCCAGCTGTCCGCCCTCGAGAGCGGCCAGATCCCCCAGCAGGTGGTGCAGGACGCCGCCCAGGTCACCGCCGACCAGCAGGCGGTCACCGCCGCCGAGAACACGGTCGCCGGCACCTCGCTGGTGGCACCGGTCGCCGGCCTCATCGAGCAGGTGAACATCGCCCAGGGGCAGGCGATCGGCGGCGGCGGCGGCAACGCCAACGCGACCGGCAGCGGCACCGGCGCCGGCGCGCTGGCGGCGAGCGCGGCGAGCGGTGGCCCCACCGCCTTCAACAACGCCGCCCAGAACGTCACCCACGCGATCGTGCTGATCACCCCCACCGCCTTCCAGGTCAGCGGACCGGTGAGTGACGCGCAGCTGCCCCAGGTGCGGCCCGCCGACGCGGTCTACGTGGTCCCCGCCGGCGGCGGCAACCAGCTCCAGGGCCATGTCGTCGGGGTGGCGCCGGCGGCGCTGACCGCCTCGGGCGTCGCCACCTTCACGGTCACCGCGGTGGTCGACAGCGTCAGCAGCAGCATCCACCCGGGCAGCACCGCCCAGATGAGCATCGTGGTCCAGCGCGAGGTCGACGTCCTCACCGTGCCGAGCAGCGCGGTGCACACCGTCGGCTCCTCCAGCTATGTGCTGGTGCCGCGCAACGGCCAGTCGGTGACCGTGCCGGTCACCATCGGCGCCAGCGATCCGCAGCGCACCCAGATCACCTCCGGGCTCCACCCCGGCGACGTGGTCGTCCTCGCCGAGATCGGCGTCAAGCCACCCTCCGGCGCCGCGCCGAGCGGCGGGGCCGCACCCGGTGGCGGCGGCGGTGGCAACCGTGCCGGCGGAGGTGGCGCTCGCACCGGATGAGCGACGAGGATGCGGTCCTGACCCTCGAGGGTGTCAGCAAGACCTACGGCGCCGGCGACACCGCGGTGCACGCGCTGCGCTCGGTGTCGCTGGTGGTGCGCCGCGGCGAGTTCGTGGCGGTGATGGGGCCGTCGGGCTCGGGCAAGTCGACGCTGATGAACATCCTCGGGTGCCTCGACGTCCCCAGCTCGGGCCGCTACCTCTTCTCCGGCCAGGACGTCGGACGGATGAGCGACAACGACCTCGCCCGGGTGCGCAACGAGCGCATCGGCTTCGTCTTCCAGCAGTTCCACCTGCTCAAGCGGATGAGCGCCTGGCGCAACGTCGAGCTGCCCCTCCTCTACCGGCGCATCCACGGCCGCCGCGACCGGGCCATGCACGCGCTCGCGATGGTGGGGCTGCAGGACCGCGTCGAGCACGATCCCAACGAGCTCTCCGGCGGCCAGCAGCAGCGCGTCGCCATCGCCCGCGCCCTGGTCACCGACCCCGAGCTGCTGCTCGCCGACGAGCCCACCGGCAACCTCGACAGCGCGTCGACGGCGGAGATCCTTGGGATCCTCACGACCCTGCACCGGAGCGGCCGCACCATCGTGCTGATCACCCACGATCCCGACATCGCCGCCACCGCCCAGCGGGTGGTGACCATCCGTGACGGCGAGCTGACCGAGGGGGTGCACGTGGCGACCACCCTCACCGGCCGCGCCATCGCCCCCGGCGGCGCGGCCGCGCCGAGACGGCGCACCCGGCGCAGCCCGGCGGCCACCGACGCCCCGCCGCCGGCCGCGTCCGACACCCCGGCACCACGGCGCCGCCGGCCCCCGGCCCCGCCCGCCGGCGGGGGCCCGTCCGCACCCACCCCCCGGGCTCGCCGGAGGACCGCGGGATGAGCCTGTTCGAGACCCTGGCCACCGGCCTGCGCGCGGTCACCGCCCAGCGGATGCGGTCGCTGCTCACCGCCCTCGGCATCCTCATCGGCGTCGCCGCGGTGATCCTCACCGTCGGCATCGGCCTGGGGGCGCGCCAGAGCATCACCGGCCGGATCACCGCGCTCGGGACGAACCTGATCACCGTGGTCCCGGGCAGCACCACCACCGGTGGGGTGCGCTCCGGCCTCGGTGCCGCCAGCACCCTCACCGTCGCCGACGCCCAGGCGCTGAACGACCCTGCGGTCGCGCCCGACGTCATCGCCGTCGCCCCGGTGGTGCAGCGCAGCGTGTCGATGATCGCCGGGGCGCAGAACTGGACCGCGCTGGTGACCGGGTCGACCACGGGCTGGGCGACCGCCAGCAACCGCACCGTCGACACCGGCACGTTCTTCACCGACGACGACGTCTCGAGCCGCGCCCAGGTCGCGGTTCTGGGGTCGACCACCGCCCAGCGGCTCTTCCCCGGCGGCACCGCGGTGGGGGCGACGGTGAGCATCGGCCGGCTGCCGTTCAAGGTGATCGGCATCCTCAACACCGTGGGCGGGCAGGGCTTCAACAACCCCGACGACCAGGCGGTGGTGCCGCTGACCACCGCCCAGGCCGAGCTGATCACCGGCGGGTCGATGACCACGGTGCAGCGCATCCTGGCGAGCGCGCCCACCCGCGAGGCGATCGGCACCGCCTACCAGGAGATCAACAACCTCCTGATGCAGACCCACCACATCGGCGACCCGAGCACCGCCGACTTCTCCATCACGACCCAGGAGACGATCCTCAGCACCGTCGACTCGGTCACCGGCGCGCTCACCGCGCTGCTCGCCGGGGTCGCCGGCATCTCCCTGCTGGTCGGCGGTATCGGGGTGATGAACATCATGCTGGTGTCGGTCACCGAGCGCATCGCCGAGATCGGCCTCCGCAAGGCGCTGGGGGCCCGGCGCGGCGACATCCTGCGCCAGTTCCTCATCGAGTCGGCCGCGCTCAGCGCGATGGGCGGCGTCCTCGGCGTGGGCCTGGGCCTGCTCTGCACCTTCCTGCTGACCAGGTTCACCCCGCTGCCCACGCTCTTCTCGCCCTCCGCCGCCGCCGGCGGGGTGATCATCTCCGCCATGCTGGGCGTCGGCTTCGGCGTCTTCCCCGCGGTCCGGGCCGCGCGCCTGGCACCCATCGAGGCGCTGCGCACCGCATGAGGATCCGACACGTCGCTCCGTGGCTGCTCACCCTGGCCGCCCTCTCGGGCTGTGGCACCGCCACCACCCCGGTCACCTCGGCCCCCACGCCCACCCCCGGGCCGCGCACCGTCGTGGCCGGGGAGATCGTGGCGATCAAGGGCAACACCGCCACGGTGACGACCTACGGCGGCACCGACCCCGGCGTCGACTCCAAGTTCAGCGTCGACGCGACCACCACGGTCTCCGAGCAGATCAGCGCCGACATCGGCCTGCTGGTGCCGGGCACCTGCGCCTTCGCCACCGGTGACCGCGACGTCCGCGGCTACGTGGTGGCGGTGCGGGTGGTGGCCACCGCCCACGGGGCCGCCGGCTGCGTCCGGCCCGGGGTGGGGCGCGCCGGCTCGCGCCCCGGGGCCCGCGGCACCCAGACCACGGTCGGCGGCCTGATCACCGGGGTCGAGGCGGGGGTGTTCGCGATCCGCGCCGACGACGGCACCGTCGACCACTTCACCGCCGGCGCGGTGACCCCGGTGACCCGCTACGCCCAGGCCAGCCTGGACTCGGTCCACACCGGCGCCTGCGTGATCGCCCGCGGGCTGCTCGTCGCGGGCGGCGTGCTCCGCGCCCGCAGCGTCGCGGTGATCCCCGCCGCCATCACCGGCTGCGGGGCCGGCGCCGCGTCGGTCGCCGCCGGGCCGTAGCCCCCGCTCAGCCCGCCGCCGGCGGCGGCGAGTAGATGTACTGCTGGAAGGCGTTCAGCTGCGGCGGCACCGTGGCACTGGTGGTCGGTGTGCCCTGCACCGTGGGGATGATCGAGGGCACGGTGGCGTCGACCGAGCTGTCGACCAGCTGCCAGTCGTCGCGGGTGCGCCGGACGGTCACCAGCACCGTGCCCCAGACCGTCGTCGGCGCCACCACCCCCTGCTCGGCGAGCACCGTGCAGGTGTAGATCCGCACCCTGGCGTTGGCGGCGTCGTAGCTCATCACCTGGGTGGTCAGCGGGAAGGTGAGCACCTCGGTGGGGATGCCCTTCGAGGCCGCGGTCACCATCTGGAAGCGCTGCTCGAGGACGTTGCTGGCCACCTGGAACTTGGCGAGCATCACGTCGGTCTTGTCCGGCGCCGCCACCGCGGTGACCGCCTTGCGGAGGTCGTCGGGGTGGAGCAGCAGGTTGCCGAAGAGGTACTGCTGGTAGGCGGTGGCGGCGGCGATGGCGCCGTCCCTGGTCGCCGCGTAGCCCACCGGCACCCCGGCCACGAAGATGGTCGGCCCCGAGCGGGGGGGCACCGAGGGGCCCGGGGTGGCGGTCGGGGCCGGCCGGATGGCGGCGCCCGGGGCGGTGCCACGGCCGACGGCGAAGCCGAGGGCCACCGAGGCGGCCGCGAGCCCCACCGCCGCCGCCACCGTGCCGGCGACCCGGAGCGTGGCCGACGACCCCTCCGACATGGACGCACCCTCCAGCGGCGCGAGCGGTGACCCGGGCCGAACGCCCGTTCACTCCCCGGCACCCTACCACCTCGATGCGGCGCGCGTGCGCGGGCGGCGATCGCGCCGGGTCGCGAAAGTGACAACAATCGACAAAACCTGACCGCGCTGCGGTCGCGCTGAACGCTTCGCACACCAGGCACGCTTCAGAGTGTTCAGGCGTATCTGCAGAACTCGGCAGTATTCGGCGAGCACCCAACACGGACCCCCAACCCGGTGGTTACCCTTCGCGCGGTTCGCGGGTGGCACAGGGGAGGAACGAACGTGCGGAGGGGAGACCGCTTCGGCTTGATCGCGGCCATCGCGGCAACCGTTCTCGCCGGCCTCCTCCTCGGCACCTCGGCCTCCGCCGCCTCCCCTCCCCCCGGCGCGGCCGCGCGCCGCGCCGAGCTGGTCCAGCAGCTCTCCAGCCTGGAGGGCCCGCGCGCCGACGCACGCCGGGAGCTGCTCGCCATCGAGCAGCAGCTGGCGAGCACCCAGCGCCGGCTGCTGGAGGCGCGCCGCCACCTCGCCGCCATCGACTCCCGGCTGCTCGACCTCTCCCGGCACATCGCCGACAACGAGCACGCCCTCGGGCTCGCCCGGCAGCAGCTGGGTGCCCTGCTGCGCTCGACCTACGAGCTCAGCGGCAACGACGGCTTCGCCGGCGCGATCCTCTCCAGCGAGAGCTTCAACGAGGCGATGGACCGGGTGCGCGGCGCCCAGCACGTCACCGACCAGGTCCAGCGGCTCAGCCGCACCGTCGCCGCCAGCGAGGCCGCCCTCCTGCGTGAGCGCAGCGACCTCCGCGATCAGTTCGCTCGCGCCGAGCAGCTGGAGTCGCAGCTCGGCAGCGACACCAACCGCATGGTGGTGCTCGTCGCCGGCCGCGCCGCCACCCTCCGCGACCTCGACGGCCCGGCCCGTGAGATCGCCCGCCGCATCGCCGACCTCGACCAGCAGCTCGCCGGCCCGCCGCCGTCACTGCGCGGCGGCTGCGGCAACCACTTCGCCTACGGCCAGTGCACCTACTACGTCGCCAGCCGCCGCTGCATCCCCTGGTTCGGCAACGCCTGGGAGTGGTGGCACAACGCCGCGGTGCTCGGATACCCCGAGGGCCACGACCCGAAGCTGGGGGCGATCGCCGTCTGGGGGCGCCGCGGCAACGGCGCCAGCAGCGTCGGGCACGTCGCCCTGGTCGAGGCCGTCGGCCCCACCGACGACGTGCCCGCGGGCCACTTCAAGATCTCGGAGATGAACCACAGCGGCTGGAACCGCGTGAACTACCGAGTGGTCCAGAACGACGCGGTGCTCGGCTTCATCTACCTCCCGGTCTGACCGGGGTCAGGAGCCCTCGGCGCGGCCGATCAGCCGTTGCAGCGGCGCCATGTCGAAGGGCTGCATGCCCCGGAGGATGAGGTGCTGCGCCCCCGCGGCGACGAGCGCGTCGAGGTCGCCGTCGACCGTGTCGGGGCCGATCGACATGGTGCGCTCGATCTCGCCGGGATCGCGGCCCAGCTTCCCGCACCACTCGTCGAGGATGGCGTTCTTGCGCGCGTACTGGTCGGCCGGCTCGAAGAAGTTCCACATGTCCGCGTGGCGGGCGACCAGGCGCAGGGTCACCCTCTCGCCGCCGCCTCCGATCATGATCGGGACCCGGTGGGGCGGCGGCGGGGAGAGCTTCTCCAGCCGGGCCCGCATCCGCGGCAGGTCGAGGCCGAGCCGGCGCAGCCGCGACGGCGCGTCGCCGAACTCGTAGCCGTACTCCTGGTAGTCGCGCTCGAACCAGCCGGCGCCGACCCCGAGGATGCAGCGGCCGCCGGAGAGCTGGTCGACGGTCCCCGCCATGTAGGCGAGCAGCTCCGGGTTGCGGTAGCTGTTCGAGCTGACCAGGGCGCCGATCTCGGCGCGGCGGGTCTCGACCGCCATCGCCGCCAGCAGCGTCCAGCACTCGTGGTGGGCGCCGTCGGGCGGTCCGTAGAGCGGGTACATGTGGTCCCACACCCAGACGGTGTCGGCGCCGAGCTCGTCGGCGGTCCGGTATGCGGTGCGGATCTGCTCGACGGTGCAGTGCTGGGGATGGATCTGGTAGCCGACCCGGAAGCGACGTGCCATGGATCACAACAGTACCGATCCGCGACCTGCGGGCGGCGGCGGCGGTAGCATCCGGGGAGTGGACGTCCGGGGGTACCTCGCCGAGGAGATCGTCCTCGACCACGCCGACGGCCTGCTCAGCCGCCGCGACGCGCTCCGCAGCCTGATGCTCATGGGCTTCAGCGTGGCCGCCGCCTCCAGCCTGCTCGCCGCCTGTGGCAGCGGCGGTCCGGCCACCGGGCCGAGCGCGCGGACCGCGCCGGCGACGCCCCCGCCCACGGCCACGCCACACGGCCCCGGGTCGGTGCCGCCGCCACAGGCGATCACCTTCCCCGGCCCCTCGGGGACCCTCCAGGGCGCCTGGGCGCCGGCCGCCTCGTCGCGCGGCGCCGTCCTCGTCATCCACCAGAACACCGGGCTCACCGACCAGATCCGGACCGTGGCCGCCCGGCTCGCCGCCGACGGGTTCTCCGCCCTCGCCCCCGACCTGCTCTCCGAGGAGGGGGGCACCGCCTCGCTCGGCGAGCCCGCCAAGGCGACCGCGGCGCTCGCCAAGGTGCCGCCCGAGCGCTTCGTCGCCGACATGCGCGCCGGGCTCGACGAGCTCGCCCGCCGCGAGCCCAGGGCGAAGCTGGCCGCGATCGGGTTCTGCTTCGGCGGCGGCCAGGTGTGGAGCCTGCTCGCCGCCGGCGAGGCGCGGCTGGCGGCGGCGGTGCCGTTCTACGGCCCCTGCCCCGCGACCCCGGACTTCAGCGGCTCACGCGGCGCCGCCGTGCTCGCCATCTACGCCGGTCTCGACGACCGGGTGCTGGCCACCCGCGACCGCTGCGTGAGCGCGCTCCAGGCCGCGGGCATCACCCACGAGGTCCGGGTCTTCCCCGGGGTGAACCACGCGTTCTTCGACGACTCCGGGCCCCGCTACGACGCCACCGCGGCGGCCGAGGCCTACAGGGCCACCCTCGACTGGCTGGGACGCCAGGCCTGAGCGCGGCGGCGGGGCAGCGGCACGGTGTGGCCAGCGGAGATCGCGACCAGCCGGCGCTGCGCCAGCCGCTCGGCGTCCCGCACCCGCTGCTCGGTGACGATCGCGTCGCCTCCGACCCGCTGGTAGCTGTCGAACAGGCAGCGCACCACCACCTCGGGGCGGTGGTGCTCGAGGTGCCGCACGATCAGCACCGCGGCGACGTCGTGGAGGGACGCCGGGAGGGGGTCGTCACCCGCATTCGCTTCCATCGTCTCAAGTCTCGCCGGAACCGGCCATGCCGGGACGAAGCACCGGTTAAGGAATGGCGGAGAGCGAGGTCGGATCCGCCGGACGCACCAGACGTCCACCGCTTGATCGCCGCCCGATAACCGTCCCGCAAGCCGGGGCTCCCCGACCCTGCGCAACCATGCGGAGGGGCCGAGGTGCCGACCTTGGGTCGGCGGCCGCCGGAGGAACGCGGGCGATGAGCGGACGCATCGGCATTCTGCCGTCTCCGGGACCGCATCCCGAGACGCGGGCGATACCGGTGGGCCGGGCCGGCGTCCATCCCGTCCCCGCGCCGCTGGAGCGCGAGCTCGCCGGCATCCGGCAGCTGGTGGTCCTGATGGGCGAGGAGGCCGACCGGGCGATCACCCGCTCGGTGTGCGGCCTCGTCGACGGTGACGTCGACGTCTGCACCAACGTGGTCGAGCAGCGGGCGCGGCTGCACTCGCTGCAGCGCGAGCTCGGCCAGCTCTGCCACGCCACCGTGCTCGACCGCGACCCCGCCGCCGCCCGGGTGCGCGAGGCGGTGGCGCTGCTGCACATGGCCGCCGAGCTCGGCCGCATCGGCGACCACTGCGCCCGGATCGCGCGCATCGGCGACGAGCTGTCCCGGCTGCCCGAGTCCGGCGGGGACGTCGGCCTCACCCGGATGGCGGAGTTCTGCAGCGAGGAGGTGCGCGAGGTGCTCGCCGCGGTGGGCGACCGCGACCTCCTCCGAGCCCGCGGGCGGACGCTGCGCGACGACCGCCTCGAGCGCCTCAGCCGCCGGCTCCTCGAGGAGCTCGCCGCCCGGGTGCGCACCGAGCCGGTCTCCGCCGCACGCGCCGGCGGCGTGCTCGCCGTCGCCCGGCTCCTGGAGCGCATCGCCGACCGCGTCGTGACCATCGCCGAGGACCTGGTGCTCGTCGACGGCGGCGCGCTGGAGCTGACCGGCCTGCCCGCGGAGGCCGCGACGGGCCGCTGACAACGCCACCCAGGTCAGGAGCCTCTCCGCCCATGGACATGCGCCGCGACCCGAAGACCGCCCCTCCGCTGCCCTGGCGGGTGGGCGAGCTCGCCCGCCGCAGCGGGCTGTCGGTGCGCACCCTGCACCACTGGGGCGACCTCGGTCTGCTGGTGCCCTCGCACCGCAGCGCCGCCGGTCACCGTCTCTACACCGCCGGCGACATCGCCCAGCTGCAGCAGATCGTGGCGCTGCGGGGGCTGGGCCTGGCGCTCACCGAGGTGCGCGACCTGCTCGCCGACCCGCGCACCACACCGCGCGGCGTCATCCAGCGCCGGCTCGTCCGCGCCCGCGCCCAGCTCGAGCTCGAGCAGCTGCTCTGCACCCAGCTCGAGCGCGCCGCCGCGGCGGTCGACTCGGGCGCGCCGGAGCCCCCGGTGGACGAGCTGATCAACACCATCGAGGTCATGACCATGATCGACCGCCACTACTCCCCCGAGCAGCGCGAGCAGCTGATCCGCCGGCGCGAGCTGCTCGGTGAGCGGCGCATCCAGGACGCGCAGGCGGAGTGGGCGGAGCTGATCGACGAGGTGCGCTCCGCGATGGCCCGCGGCACCGACCCGCAGAGCAGCACCGGGCAGCGGCTGGCGCAGCGCTGGAACGGCCTGGTGGGCGAGTTCACCGGCGGTGACCCCGGCATCGAGCGCTCGCTGCGCAGCATCTACCAGGAGGAGCCGCAGCCCACGGTCGCCTCCATCGGCGTCGACCACCGCGACCTCTACCGCTTCATCGCGCGCGCCTCCTCGGTTCCCGCGGAGTAATCCGCACGGTCGGTCGGAACCTGATTGCGTGAAACACCGTTGTGTCAGCAGGCGTCCCTGACGGTCGACGCCATCAGCGCTGACGTTCCCCCCTCTCGGGGGCCGGCCTCCGGGCCGGCCCCTTCGGGGAGCGGGCCCGGCGTGAGGACGGCCGGGGCTCAGGCCGGAGGCGGCAGGTAGCGGGCGGCGACGACCTCACCGTGGACCACGTCGAGCACCCAGGTCGAGCCCTTGGCGAGGCCCCCGTCGACGGCGACGCCGCGATGGTGCATCCACTCGACGAACTCCTGGATGACGTCGCCGTGGCTGCAGAGCGCGGCGCTCCCGACCTCGGCGAGCAGCCGCCGCAGCGGGCCGATCCCGGCGCCCTCGGCGAGGTCGTCGGTGGGCTCGACCCGCAGGCCGCGGGCGGCGGCCAGCGGCTCGACGGTCTGGATGCAGCGGACGTACGGGCTGGAGAGGATCCGCTCCACGGGCTGGTCACGCAGCTGCTCGACCAGCGCCTCGGCCTGGCGCCGGCCGGACCTGGTCAGCGGGCGCAGGCGGTCGTCGCCCTCCCAGCGCTGGCGGTCACCGGCCTTGGCGTGGCGGATCAGCAGGATGCGGGCGCGGCCGTCGATGGTCACCGGCCGAGTGTGGCGGGTACGCTGGCGCGATGGCCAGTCCCACCGAGGGCGAGCCGCTGACCAGACCTACGAGGCGACCAGCGAGGGCACCAGCCCGAGCTGGTCGAGCAGGTCGAGGCGGTCGAGGATCAGCCGCTGCCGCGCCACCTTGCCGCGCTCGACGGTGATGACATTGATGTACTCCGCCTGCACCCGGCGGCCGGTCGGCGAGATATCGCCCATCGGCGTCCGGAACACCCCGCGGTGGGTGCCGGTGAAGCTCCCCTCCTCGATCACCGTCGAGCCGTCGACGTGGAGGCTGTGGGCGGTCACCCGGCAGTCGGGGAAGGCGTTCCACCAGGTGGCGTAGTAGGCGCGGTTCTCGTCGACGCCGTGGTACACCGCGTTGGCGAAGGTGATGCACTCGATGTCGTCGGCCATGAGCCCGGCGACCACCGGCCAGTCCTTCGCGTTGAAGGCGGCGTTGAGGCGCTCGGCGACGTCCGTGGGTGTGGGCATGGGGGTGGTGCCTCCGGGCTGTGCCCTGGTCGCCGCCGGCTCGACGGTGCGCAGGCGCGGTGGGGCCGCGGTGGTGGCGGGCCCCGTCTCCACGAGGTCGAAGCGGCGCACCTCCCAGCGGCGGCGGCGTGCCTCGGCGCGCAACCGTGAGTCCGGGTTGACGCACACCGCCCGGCCGACCAGTCGCAGCATCCCCAGGTCGGAGCTGCTGTCCGAGTACGCGGTCGAGCTCGCCAGGTCGATACCGTGGCAGCGGGCCAGCTCCTGGATGGCGTCGACCTTGCCCTCGCCGTGGCAGACGCGGAGCAGGCGACCGGTGTAGCGGCCCCGCGCCGCCTCCGCCCGGGTGCCGGCGTAGCCGTCGACCTGGAGCAGGGTGGCGAGCTCGCCGACCAGCTCCTCGGGCGCGGCCGAGACCAGGAAGACGAGGTCGCCGGCGCGCCGGTGGGCCTCGATGGCGACCCGGGCGCCGGGATGCACCCGGGGCAGGACGTGGGTTGCGAGGGCGCGGCGCCCGACCCGTCGCACCTCCGCCACCTCGACGCCGGCGATCACCGACGCGGCCCGGCGCGTCGAGCGTCCCAGCCGGCGGTCGGAGCTGCCCCGGGCCGAGAACCACAGCTGGTGCACGCCGGCGCGGATCACGCTGCGCAGCGAGATGATCCCCGCGCGCCAGGCCGGGCGGGCGAGGGCGAGGAAGCAGGACCCGCTCACCACGGTGCGGTCGACGTCGAAGAACGCGGCGGCGCGGCCGGTGGCCCGGGACGGTGCCGGCGAGGCCAGCACCACCACCTGCGGGACCGGCCGGGTCGAGGCCTCGATCAGCTCCTCGTAGCGCTCCAGGAGGGTGTCGAACACCACCGCCCAGTCGCGGCCCTCGACGGCGCGGCGGGCCGCGGCGCCGAGCCTGCGGCACCGCTCCGGGTCGCTCGCCAGACCGGCGACGGCGCGGGGCAGGCCGAGTCCCGGGGCCTCGACGAGCACGCCGGTGGCGCCGTCGTCGACCAGCTCGGCGACCCCGCCGGCGCGGACCCCGACCACGGGCACCCCCGAGGCCATCGCCTCCTGCACCACCTGCCCGAAGGTCTCGGTGGTGGACGGGAAGGCGAAGAGGTCCGCGGCGGAGTAGACGTCGGCGAGGTCGTCGCCCTCGAGCGCGCCGGCGAGCGCGAGGTTGGGCGGCGCGGCCCCGGCGAGCAGCTCGCGGCAGGGTCCGTCGCCGACCAGGAGGACGCGCAGCCCCGGCTCGCGCATCGCCAGGTCGACGAGGCGGTCGAGCCGCTTCTCCCGCGCCAGGCGGGCGACGCAGAGCACCCGCGGACCCTCGCCCGCGGGCCAGCGTGCCGCCGCCGCCGCGGCGCCGCTGCGGCCGGGACGGAAGCGCGCGATGTCGACGCCGCGACCGCTGACCCCGACCCGCTCGAAGCCGCGGCGGCGCAGCTCTGCGGCCATCACCTCGGTGGGGGCGAAGGTCGCGGCGCAGCGGTTGTGGAAGTCGCGCTCGACCCGCCGCACCGCGGCGGCGAGCAGGGCGCCGCCGTAGTCCTGCGCATAGGCGACCAGGTCGGTCTGGTAGTGCGCGGCGACGGGAATGCGGGCGCGGCGGGCGACGTACCGCCCGTACACGCCGAGCGCTGCGGGCGACGCGAGGTGCACGATGTCGGGCGCGAAGCGGTGCAGCGTCCGCCGCATCCCCGGCGCCACCGGCGCGACGGTGAGCCCCGGATAGAGCAGACCGCTGACCCCCATCACCCGCACCACGGAGTGGCCCGCATACTCGAACGGGCCGTCGCCGGGTGCGTAGACCAGCGCCTCGTGACCGCGTCGCTGGAGATGCTCCAGGAAGGCCGTCACCGTGCGGGTGACGCCGTTCACCTGAGGGAGAAAGCTCTCGGTGACGATCGCCAGACGCATCGGAACCCATATTCGCGCGACTCCCACCACCGCGCGATGAAGAGCTCAGGATCATCCGGCCATCGCCCGATGAGCAGCGGTTATGGAACGGTGAGGAGCCGCGCCCGGACGCACCAGATGCTGTCCAGCGGTTAACCGGCCGCCAGGGGGAACGTCCGTATGCTCGTTTTGACAGGAACCTGCGCCGAGTTGAGAGGCGATACACCGAGATGGCCGACACGACCTCCTCCATCGCGCCGATGACACCATTGCCCGCCGACGGCATGGTCGCCGGCACTCCGGGGGCGCGGCTCGACGTCAGCGCCACCACCACCATCCGTGGCGGGCGCTTCGCCGCCGGCTGTCTCGACGACTACACGTACCTCCCCCTGGTCGTGCCCCCGGGCGTCGGCGAGCTGCAGATCGCGTGCGACTACGGTCCCGGCAACGGGAACTTCCTCAACATCGGCATCTTCGGCCCCGAGGGCTTCGAGCTCGGCAACGACGCCGGCTTCCGCGGCTGGAGCCACGGCGGCCGCCCCGGGCGCCGCCGCTTCGTGATCTCGGAGTCGCGGGCCACCCCCGGATACCTTCCCGGCCCGATCAGCCCGGGCACGTGGCACATCGCCCTCAATCCCCACAACATCGGCGACCAGGGACTCGACTGGACGCTGGTCGTGACCATGCTCAGCCTTCCCCCGGGACGCAGGTTCGTGCCACGGCTGGCAGCATCACTGGTCAACGAGACCCCGGGCTGGTATCGCGGCGACCTGCACCTGCACACCGAGCACTCCGACGGTGAGCAGACGCCCGCGGACGTGAGCGCCCGCGCCGTGCTCGGTGGGCTCGACTTCATCGTGCCCACGGACCACAACACCATCTCGGCCCAGCAGCACTGGGGCGAGGTCGAACGCCCCGGTCTGCTGGTGCTCTGCGGCGAGGAGGTCACCACGCCGGCGGGACACTGGGGCGCCATCGGCGTCGGCCCCGGCGTGTGGATCGACTTTCGCTACCGGCCCGGCGACAACCAGCTGCGCCGCTTCGTCGACCGGGTGCGCGGCGCCGGCGGCATCGCCATCGCCAACCACCCCCAGCGCCGCTCCCACAAGGGCTGCGGCTGGGACTTCGACGCCTCCGAGATGGACGCGGTCGAGGTGTGGAACGGCGCCTGGGCGGCGAGCGACGACGAGGCGGTGCGGTTGTGGGACGGGCTGCTCCGGACCGGGCGCCGCCTGGTCGCGGTCGGCGGCAGCGACTCGCACAACCAGGACCAGCCCATCGGTCACCCCCAGACCGTGGTCGGCGCCGCCGGGCTCAACCGCGACGCCGTGGTCGCGGCGCTGCGCTCCGGGCACGCCTACGTCGCCGCCGACAGCCGGGTCAACCTCGACCTCGGCGTCGAGAGCGACGGCGCCGCGGCGGGCATGGGCGGCCGCCTGGTCGCCCGCGCCGACCAGACCGTCGCCGTGACCCTGCGGGTGAGCGGCGCGCTGGGCAGCCGGGTCACCCTGCACACCGACCTGGGCATCGTCCACGAGGTGGTCCTCGCCCAGCCGGTGGCCGCGGTGCTCTGGGAGACGGTGAGCGACGCCACCCGGTACGTGCGCGCCGAGGTCCGCAGCCTGCGGGGCGAGATGCTGGCGCTCAGCAACCCGGTCTGGATCGAGACCGCCTGCGGCGGAGACGCAGCCTAGCCGGAGGTCACATCCAGGAGCGCAGCCGCCGCCTGCGGGCGCGCTTCCAGGCCGCGGGCCAGTCCGCCCGGGCGCTCGCTGCGCGCGCCTGCTCGACCCCCCAGAGCTGCCCGGCGACGAACGCCGCCTCGCCACCGCCGGTGGCCTGCACCCGCAGCCGCTCGGCGGCGACCACGGCGTCGTGGTGGGTGCCGAGGACCTCCTGGACGCCGGCCACGGCCTTCGCGAAGGCGCTGGCCCGCTTCCCGAGCACCGGGGCGCCCGCCTCGGCGGCGTAGCGGGCCCGCTTGGCGCGGATGCGGAGCCGGTGCAGCTCGACGTCGGTGGCGCCGTCGCGCCGGAGCCGCCGGGCGTCGCGGCGCAGCTTCCGCCATGGCCGCCGCACCAGCCCGGGGAGCACCCCGCCGGCGGGCTGATCGGCCTCGGGCAGCAGCATCGGGCTGTACGAGGCCTCGACGAGGCGCTCGAGCAGCTCCAGGTAGCGGGGCGAGCGCATCGCCTCGACCAGCTGCTCACGCGCCCGCAGGATCTCCGCACGGAAGCCCGCGGCCAGCTCGGCGCCCCGCTCCAGGTCGGCCTCGGGCAGAGCTGCCACCACCCGCTCCATCTCCTCGGCGAGCACCTCGGCGTCGCGCACCCGGCCCAGCTCGCCGCCGATCCAGCGCAGCTCCTCCCCCAGGGGGTCGCTCCAGCCGGCGATCAGGAGCGGTGCGAAGGTGCGCAGGTCGGAGCGGAGCCGGCGCACCGCAACCCGGGCCTGGTGCACCGCCTCGGGGTCGCCGCCGAGGCGCACCCCGGCGTCGTGTCCGACGAGGCGGAGCGTGGCCGTGGCGATGGAGCGACGCACCACCGCGGCGGCGGTCGACCGGCGTCCCACCTCCTCCACCTCGACCTCGGGCGGCGGCGCCTCGCCACGCTCGAGCCGCGGCAGCAGCTCGGCGGTGCGCGCGTAGGCGGCGACGAGATCGCGGGCCACGTCGGGGACGGCGTCGCCGTCTCCCTCCACCCGGCGCAGCCGGTCCGCCGGCCCCTCGCCCTCAGCGGGCAGCTCCACCGTCCAGCCCTCGCCCTCCTGGTGCGAGAGCCGGACCCCCCAGCGCGCCAGCCGGAGGTCGGGCGTGTCCCAGACCACCGGGGTGACCACGCGGTCCGGGCTCGGGGGGGCGCTCAGCATGACCGCCGGCGCCGCTCCAGCGGTGATCGTCTCCTGCATCGCCCACCCTCCCGGCGGCGGGCCGGTCCCGCCACCCCAACGCACCCGAATAGGTGACAGCGATGCTACCAGATGATCACCGGTCGTTGCCCGTGACTTAACCGGTCTTGCGCAGCTCCGCAGGGTCCTCGAGGTGCTCGCCGAGGGGACCCTGGCACATCGACCACCACCCCACCGCGGGGGCCGGGAGGTCGTCGTCGCCGCTGGTGGCGGGGGCCCGGCCGAGCAGGTCGGCGGCGGCGCCGGCGGAGCGGAGCTGGTGGGCCCGCGCCACCACCCGGGCGACCCCGTGGAGGATCCGGGCGTCGTCGCCCAGCTCCTGGAGGAGGCGGACCGCCAGCTCGTCGACGGTGAGCGCGCCGCCCCGCCCGAGCAGCTCCACCGCTCCCTGCCGTGCCGCGAGCAGCGGCCCGTACATGGGGAGGATGCGTGCCGGTTCGTTCATCGTCGTCTCTCCCGGTTGCCAGGTGCCAGGTGCATGCCCTCAGCCTAGCCATGGGCGCACCTCGGGACATTGGGCAGCCGGTTAACATCTGGGCGCCGGCCGGTTGTGCACTGCGTCGTGGCATCGCGGCCTGAGGCCGGCGCGGACGGCACTGGTGGAACCTGCCCGCGAGAGCGCGGCGGCGCCGGTTTTCGCCGCGCTCGTCAGCAACCTGAGACTGGGCGGTGCGCACAGGATGCGCGATCGCGGCCTCGAGAGCCCCCGAACGCTGCGACCGGCGGGATCCCCCCACGCCCGGCGCGGTGCGCGGGCGTGGGGGGCGCCGGTCTCTCCGCGGAGACTACTTGTCGGCAGCCGACTGCCGGTTGGTGGTGCTCAGGGGAAGGAACCCGGCGGAGGTGACGCCGGAGCTCTGATAACCGGGGGCGAGAATGAAATTGATGTAGTCATTCGCAAGCGGCGGCGGAGCCGGGCTCTTCCGCGTGTACATGTGCTCATGGGAGAAGAAGTTGTAGGCGCCGGAGGCGACGCTGGGCCCGTCCGGGGTCGCGCCGTTCAGCTTCACCGCGGTGACGTTGGACGCACCGGCGAGCGAGGCGGTTCCGACGTAGGAGACCGCGCCCGGCTGGCTGGAGACCGCCTGCATGACCAGCTGGGTCGAGTCCTCCTGGGCCGCGGGGGTGGTCGACTCGGGCACGCTGCCCATCACGCACTTGTCGAAGCTGAAGCGGGTGCCCGATCCGGGCTTGCGCTCGATCAGGGTGATCGCCACGCTCTTGCCGCCGACCTGGCTCCAGTTGTTGACCTTCCCGGAGAAGACGTCCTGGACCTGCTGGGTGCTCAGGTTGCCGACGCCGGCGCCGGTGTTGGCCACCACGGCGAAGACCACGATCGCCACCTGGTGATCCTGGAGGTTGGCGCCGTTGACGCCCGGGGCCGCGGTGGCGGGCACGTCGGAGTCGCCGATGTCCGAGGTGCCGCTGTTGACGTTCGACAGGCCCGCGGACGAGCCGCCGCCGGACACGGTGATCGTCGCCCCGGCGCACTGGGCGTGGTAATCGGTCGATGCCTTCTGGGCCAGCGGCTGGAGCGCCGTCGACCCGCTGGCGGTGATGCTGCCACCCACACAGCCGGCGAAGGCCGTGGGCCCGGCGACATAGCTCATGGAGCTCCAGCCCGCGATGGCCAGTCCCGCTGCGACCATGGTCAGGGCACGATGAGATCTCATATTCGTTCCTTCCTCCTCTCTCGACGTGCCGGCGACACAGGCCGGCACACAACCGAAATCTCTCACCCGTATCCTGCAGCGTGCCAGGTTGTCGGCGCTATTGCACTTCGGTTAAGTGGCGGTTAAGGACCGCCGCGTGGACGCGGCCCTCAGGAGCCGAGGTCGAAGGCGGCGGTGAGGTCGTTGGCCTCGGCGTCGCGCTCGCCCAGCGGCTCGAGCCGCCAGCGGCGCTCGATGAGGCGGAGGATCGACACCGTCTCGTAGCGGGTGTGGTCGACGAGGTGGCGCCGCGCGAAGGGCGAGACCACGATCGCGGGCACCCGCACGCCGGGCCCCCAGCGGTCGCCCGGAGGGGGCGCCACGTGGTCGTAGCGGCCGCCGTTCTCGTCGTAGGTGATGATCACCGCCGTGCTCCGCCACTCCGGGCTGGCCTGGATCGCCGCCACCAGCGAGGCGACGTGGTCCTGCCCCTTCAGCAGGGTGGCGTACCCGGGATGCTCGTTGTCGACGCCAAGCGGCTTGATGAACGAGACCCCGGGGAGCCGGTGGGCGTGCAGGTCGTCGAGGAACGCGCTCTCGTCGGCGAGGTGACGCCGCTTCGCCTCGGTGCCGTCGGCGTACCGGCGGAAGAAGGCGAAGGGCTGGTGATGGAACTGGAAGGTGCTGTCGGCCCGCCCCTGCAGCGCCGCGTCCCAGCCGCCCGCGTACCAGCGCCAGGGGACGCCGGCGTCGCTGAGGCGATCGCCGATGGTGGGTTCGTCGAGGTTGGGCACCAGCAGCCCCCTCTGGTCGGGGGCGTCGAAGGACGCCGGGTGGGGGTGGTTGACGGTGAAGCTGGTGTTGACGACGTGCCCGTCGGGGGTGATGTACCCGTCCCGGAGCAGCGAGCCGTCGGGCCCGAGCTGGGCCACCTTCGACGCGGGGACCGGCGCCTGGTGGGTGTCCCAGCGCGGGGTGCAGGCGCAGACCAGCCACATGTGGTTGAGGAAGGAGCCGCCGAACGCCGAGTGGAAGAAGTTGTCGGCGAGGACGTGGTCGCGGGCCAGGCGTCCCTCCGGCATCGCGGTGGCGTCGTAGTGGCTGAGCACCAGCCCGCCGTTGTCGCTGGCGCTGACGAAGCGATCGTTCCTGCCCCGATCGATCTGGACCTGCTCCTGGTAGTACCGGTGCACCAGGTCGCCGGTGACGCCGTCGGGAGGGACGAAGCGGCTGAGGTCGTACGGCTGCACCGGCAGGCCCGCGGGGATCCGCGGGTCGGGAGTCTTCCCGTCCTCCCCCACCGGCTGGGGCAGGGAGGTGAGCGGCGCCCCCCGGCCGTCGACCTGGGTGATGCGGCCGGCGTCGGCCCAGCCGCGGGCGCCCGGGAAGCGGCCGTACAGCGAGTCGAAGCTCCAGTTCTCCTGGTAGATCACCACCACGTGCTGGATGTCCGACAGCTGCCCCCGGAGGTGCAGGTCCGCGGCGGCGACCGGCGAGCTGCCGGTGGCGACCGTCCCCCAGGCGCCGGACGCCAGCAGTGCTCCGGCCACGATCCCCGCTGCGGCCCGAGGCATCATCCCGCCCTCCCGTCACCCGACCCGAATGCGGAGGCCCATGGTCACGCGACCGCGATGAGCGACGGGTTAACCGGCGGAGAAGGAATGGAACACCCCCGGGTCGAGGCGCGGGGGACGGATGGGGCCCGCGCCCCGACGGTCGGGGAGGTGTGTCGGAGGGCAGCGCGTTCACTCACTGCCCGTCCCAGAGCTACAGACGCTGGACCACCGTGAAAACCTGCAGTTTCCGCGACTTGTTAAGGCGAGGACTCAGTCAGGGTTAAGCACTCGGTCCGAAGCGTGACGAAAGCCACGAACGGGTCCACTCCGGACTGTTCCGACGCAAGTTCCTCCAGATGTACCCGTTGCGCATCTGTCAGCGAATGAGTCGACCGGTGGCACCGCCGCCGGACGGCCTGAAGGAAGGGAGAAACAGGGACATGATTCGTATGCGAGCAGGCGCTGTCGCGCTGCTCCTCACCGCCGGCACCGGGCTGGCCGGGTTGATGAGCTCGGCCTCGGCCGCGGTCACCCCCCCGGCGCCGGTCGTCACCTCGGTGTCGCCCGCCGAGAGCTTCGTCAGCCATGCGTACTACGACCTGATCAACCACCCGGCCGACGCCGCCGGCAAGGCCTACTGGGTCGGCCAGGTGAACGCGGGCAAGAGCCACGCCATGGTGGCCGCGGCGATGATCAACACCGACGCCTACCGCCAGCGGGTGGTCGCGGACGCCTACCTCGCCACCATCGGGCGCTATCCCGACGCCCCCGGGATGCAGTACTGGACCGGCCGGCTCGCCGCCGGTGTCGGCCTCGAGCAGCTGACCGGGTCGCTCGCCGGCTCGCCCGAGTACGCCGCCGGGTTCGGCACCAACTACGACGCCTACGTCAGGGCGATCTACCAGACGCTCCTGGGACGCCTTCCCGAGCCCGCCGGCCAGGCCTTCTGGGTCGGCCGCCTGGCGACCGGCATTCCGATGTGGAACGTCGCCGCCAGCATCTCCCACACCGCCGAGTGGTACGGAAACGAGGCGATCTTCGACTTCGTCCACTACCACAACGGCTTCCCCGACGGTCCGGGCCTCAGCTACTGGACCCATGCGCTCCAGACCGGCACCAACGACTCGACCGTGGTCGCCGCCCTGGTGGGCAGCCCCGCCTACGCGGCCTGGGCCGCCACCCACCCCTGATCTCCGCGGGGAGGGGGCCGGGCCCCCTCCCCTCTCGGGGGCGGCCGGCTCCCTCTCCGCACGGTCGCCACAAACCCGACGAAAGCCACTCCCACTGCAATCGCCACCGCCACGAAGACTGCAAAAGCCACCAGTTGTTAACTGACAGGGCCGCTGCAGTTAACCTGTGTTGGTGATCGTTCGCCGCCGGCCCTCCATCTGCAAGGTGTCGGCCGGCCCGGACGTCAGACAACGCAGGAGAGGCGTGCTACGCACCCCGTCCCAGTCGCACGCGCAGCGTGCCGGGGCCGAGGCACGCTCTGAGGAGGTATGGCATGAGATTGCCGGGTCCCTATGCGTTCACGGGCTGGCGGCGCGTGGTGCTGCCCGTGGCGATGCTGAGCGTCGCCGCGGCGGTGTCGACGGGGCTGGCGTCGATCTCCGCCTCTGGCGGCGGCCAGAGCGGATCGAGACCGGTGCTCGTCGACACCAACGCGCCCGACCCCGAGGTCGAGAACCAGGCCGCAACCCTGGTCCTGGCGCCCGCGAACGACGACAACTTCACCCCGCCGGGCGCGTGCGGCGGGACCAACGTGGCCCCCTCGCGCTGTACCGCCGCGGTGTGGGTGGTGACCAGCTCGACGCACACGCTGTCGTATTCGGCGACCGCGTGCTCGACGAGCCCCAGCCTCCAGGTGCTGGTGCTGACCGGGAACAACATCCCGGAGTGCACCGCATCCTCGTTCCTGCCGGCCGCGCCGCCGGCGGCGGCCCCCGGAGCTCCGGCCCCGGCACCGGCTCCTCTGCAGACGGCGCTCACCGGGTTCCCGGGCTCGCGCTGCATCCCGTCGGAATGCCGCCTCTTCCTCGTCCTCGCCCAGGCTGACGGCGACTTCAACGCCCCGGGCCTCTGCGGCGGCACGGCGGACATCATCGCGCCGTGCATGGTGGCGTCCTTCGACACCGTGGGCAGGGTCGGTGGTGCCACCATCGCCCAGCCGAACACCGCGTGCCCGGCGAGCGGTGACGCCACCGTCGCGTGCACCGCGAACCCCGCCTTCTTCCCCGCGGGCATGAACCTCACCCTGCCGGCCAAGGCCACCGCGGCCCCGGCGACCCCGCCGGTCCACGGTCCCGAGGTGCTCGCCCAGGCGGCCACCGTCGTGATCGCACCGGTGGGTGACAACAGCTTCGATCCGCCGAACACCTGCGGCACCTGGGGCGTGAACCCGGTGGGCCGCTGCACCGCGGCGGTGATGAGCCTCGCGATGGCGGACACCAGCGCCACCTACGCGAGCGCCTCGTGCCCGATCGACCTCGCCGCGGACGTCGCCCCGTGCACCTCCGCCGCCTTCCAGCCGTCGGTCGGCAAGGCCGCCCTCACCAGCCTTCCGGGCTCGCTGTGCTATGGCGCCGCGCCCGCCGCGACGGCGGCGGTGCCGAACCCCCAGGCGCCGGTCGTGAACTGCCACATGTTCGTCGTCCTCACCCCGAAGGACGGTGACTTCAACGCCCCGGGCATCTGCCTCGGGTACTTCCTCGTCAGCTCGGCCTGCACGATGGCGGTGGTCGACACCTCCACCGGCGACCAGGCGGGCGGCGCGAGCGCGGCGCTGAGCAGCACCAGCCTCTGCGTCGAGCCCCCGGGCGACCCCGACATCAACGTCGCGTGCACCGCGGCGAGCTTTGCGCCCAAGGGGGTCATCCTCACCCTGCCGAAGTCCTGATCCAGGACTGAGGCGCTCACCACGCAAACGACGGCGGCCGGCCGGGGGACACCCCGACCGGCCGCCGGTCCGGTTAAAAGCACTCGAGACCCGGGGGGACGGATGGATGGATCCCCGGGCCTCGAGCAGGAGGTTCTGTGGTGGAGTGGGTGGGGCGGGCTCTCGGTCCCGCCCCACCCGGCGGGGGGGATCGGTGCGCTACTGGTTGGTGCCGAGGACCGGATCCTCGGGGATGTGGATGGTCACGGAACCGTGGGTGGCGAGAAGTGCACCGAAGGTGCCCGCGGCCGGAGGCGACGGCGGGACAACCGCGCCGCCCGCCACACAGGTGTCGGTCACGTCGGCGTCGAAGCCCGGCTGGTTGGTCACGGGCGTGATCACCGGCGCGGCGCCGCTCGGGCAGACCGGGGTGGAGCTGTTGACCGTGATGTCGTCGCCCTCGTGTCGGCCCTCGGTATTCACCGAGAAGAGCAGGCAGGGGCTGCTGACGCTGGTGGTCGCATTGCTGAGCGTCCCGCAGGGGTTGTTGGAGTTGAAGTCGCCATCGACCCGGGTGAGCACGACGTAGATGCGGCAGGCGACCACAGGGAGCACGCCGGCGACCGGCGCGGCCGGCTCAGGGGCGTGGCAGGTCATCGGCGGAAGGTTCTTGATCGCCGTCTGACCCTTGGAAGGGCTGAACGGCTGCGCGAAGCAGGGGTCGCCCTGGTTGTTGCCGTGGCTGTGGCCGGGGGTCGAGACGTCGAAGGTGCAGCGGGTGTCGGGGAAGTTGACGTCACCGCCGGTGAAGCCGACGGGGATGTTGATGATGTCCGCAGTGCAGCGGTTCACCGGCTTGATGCCGTCGATCGAGCACGCGTTCGGCGGGTCGAAGGAGAACTGGCCCACGGGGGCGAGCTCATAGCTGATGGCCTGGTCGGCCACCTCGGTGCTGTGCTGCGGGAGCGCCGCGACGGGCGTCTGCAGCTCAGGGTTCGGGGTCATCGCCGGCGGCAGGGTCATCGACATGTCCGCCGGCTTGAAGGGCAGGTTGGTGCACGACTCGCCGATGTCACCGATCGGCGGCAGGCTGAGGTTGGAGTCGGTCGGGCACTTGTTGTCGCTGAACTGCAGCGTCTGCCCGCCGGGGTTGGCGGCGACGCCGCTGGTGGTGATCACTGCCACCGTGCACGGGCCGGTGAGGTAGAAGGCGGCGGAGCAGAGGCCGGGGGTGTTGAGGTCACCGTCCCTGTTGGTCAGCAGCATGAAGAGCCGGCAGAGCCCCGGCTTGCAGCTGGTGCCCGCCCAATCGAAGACCGCGGTCCGCCCGGCGGCATCGGTCGCCTTGGTGAGCGCGGTGTTCACCGAGGCCAGGAATGCGGGAGCGGTGCACGCGCTGACCTTGTCCGGCGACTTCAGCGAGAGGACCTGCAGGCCGGGCGAGGTCGGTGTCGGGAAGCCGGTCACCGGGCAGGGGGTCGACGAGTACTTCAGGTTCTTCCCCTGCGTCGAGTTCGGCGTGAAGACCGCCAGTGTGCAGCGGGTCTGCGACACGCTCAGCTTGGTGGCGGAGAAGGTGCCGGTCGCGGCGCCCGGGGCCGTCAGCGTCGTCGGCGCGCCGCCGCAGGTGTTGTTCGGCTGGAAGTTGTCGTCGCCCTTGGGCGCGAGGACGAACGAGATGGACTGCGCCGTGATCTCCGGATCGGGCGCGTTAGGGTCGGAGGCGACGGTGCCACCCCCGCTGGAGGCGAGGCTCTGGCCCCCCCCCACGGTGAGCGCGGCGCCGAGGCTGACCACTGCCAGCGGCAGGGCCAGGCGGCGCAGCGTCTTGGATCCCCAGATGTTCATTGTCCCTTCCCCTAGTGTGCGGAAATTCGGTTGTTCGGGTCGGGGCGGGATCGGTATCGATCCCGCCCCACGTGGTTCGTGTGGGTGCCCGTGGGCGGCGGTGCCGCCGGCGGGTCAGTTGCCGAGGGTCGGATCCTCGGGCAGGGTCACCTGGATGTCCGGGATCGGCAGGTACGCGGGCGAGGTGCAGTCGCCGTTGATGTCGATGCCGGAGGTCGGGCACATATCGGTGCTGAGGCCGACGGTGTCGCCCTCGTGACGGCCCGAGGTGTCCACCACGCCCAGCGCGCACGGGCTGGAGAGGTTGGTGAAGCTGCTGCAGAGGCCACCGGGGTTGAGGTCGCCGTCCTGGCGGGTGAGCATCACGTAGATGCGGCAGCCGACCTCGGTGCTGTTCGGCTGGGTCTCGGGCAGCGGCGCGAGGCAGAGCGTGCCCGCGGGGTAGTTGTGGATCGCGGTCTTGCCCGGCGACACGGTGAAGGGGGCGGCGACGCAGGCGTCCTGGGGACCGGAGAGGTCCAGGGTGCACTTGGTGTTCGAGTAGCTGATGTCACCACCGCCCTCGGGGACGTCGAGGATCGCCGCGGTGCAGCGGTTCACGGGCTTGAGGCCGACGATGCTGCAGGCGTTGGGGGGGTCGAAGGTCCACTGGCCGTTGGGGGTGATCACCATGGTCAGGGCCTGGTTGGCCACCTCGGGGCTGTGCACCGGGTTGCTCGGCGGCGCCGGCGTGCCGTTGTCCGGCAGGTGCAGGGTCATGTCCGCCGGCTTGAAGGGCAGGTTGGTGCACGACCCGCTGATGTCGCCGATCGGCGGCAGGCTCAGGTTTGAGTTCTCGGGGCAGCTGCTGCCGCTGAAGTCGATGACGTCGGTGCTGCCATGGCCCTCGGTGTCGACCACGGCCACCGTGCAGGGCGAGGTCAGGTAGAACGCCGCCGAGCACAGACCGGGGGCGTTGAAGTCACCGTCGTGCTGGTGGATGACCATGAACAGAAGGCACGGGCCCGGGAAGCAGCTCGCCCCCGGGAAGTCCTTGATGGCGAGCTGGCCGCCGCTCGACGGCAGGTAGGCCGCCGCGGTGCAGGGGCTGAGCTGGCTGGCGCTCTTCAGCGAGATGCCCTGGAGACCGAGCTGGTCGTTGGTCTGCGCGGGACACGGGTCGCTGGAGTAGCTGATGTCGGCCGGCTGCTTGTCGGTCGCGAAGATGGCGGCGGTGCAGCGGTTCTGGCCGAGGCTGGTGGCAGCGCAGGCGTTGCCCGGCTGGAAGTTGTCGTCGCCGGAGGGCGCCAGCACGAAGGTCACGCCCTGGGCGCTGACCTCGGGGTCACCGACGCCCGCGGCGCTGCCCGCGGCGTGCGAGCCGCCGAGTCCGAAGCCGATCGCGCTGACCAGGCTGACCACTGCCAGCGGCAGGGCAGCTCGGCGCCACGACGTGAATCCCCAGTTTGTCATCATCCCTTCCCTTAGCTGAGGATGCGGTCCCCGGCGCGATTGGTCGCGCAGCTGACTGACAGGGTTTCCGCACCGCTCCTACAGCCGGTTCAGACGGGACCTTCGGACAAATCTTGCATGGGCCCGGAACTTGTTAAGGAGCAGGTCGGGGCACGCTTAACGAGTTGCAGGGCAGTGTCATTGTCGCCATTGTTGCTTTCCTGGCGATTGAGACGGTGCTAAATCATCCGGAGTGGCCTGTGGCGATCTGCCCCGCCCGGTGGCACCTGTCCACAGGGCGGCGCCTCACCTCACGACTTAACTCATCCTTAATGAGCGGGTAACCCGCCCATCCCTGGGCTGGGCCCAGCATTGTCGGGGGCCTCCGGGGCGGGTCGGTCGCGCCCGGCGGCCGTACCAGCAGAGAAAGGGGGAACCGCGTGCGTCTGCGCAGAGGTGGAGCCCGAGGATGAGTCAGGACGTGCTCGCCCCGCCACCACGGGTGGGTCCGGCGCCCCCACCGGGCCCCGCGCGGGCGGTGTGCCGGGTCGGCCTCCGGGCCGCTCGGGTCGACGCGGTGATGCGCTGGGTGGTGCTCGGCGCCGCCGCGGTCAGCGTGCTCGTCGTCGTCCTGGTGGTCGTCTTCCTCGCCAGCAAGGCGGCCCCGGTGCTGCACAAGCCCGGTCTGAGGGAGTTCCTCACCAGCGCCGACTGGCAGCCCGACGGCACCGGCGGCGGCTTCGGGGGGGTCTCCTCCTTCGGCGCGCTCCTTCCCATCGCCGGCTCCGCGATGGTGGTGGCCCTGGCGCTCGTCCTCGCGGTGCCGCTGGCCATCTCGGCCGCGCTCATCCTCGAGGAGCTCAACCCGGTGGTGGGCGGCCGGGTGCTCCGGCCCGCCGTCGAGCTGTTCGTGGGCATCCCGTCGGTGGTCTACGGCTACCTCGGCTTCATCGCGCTCCTGCCCATCCTCGAGCGGGTGGCGCCGCCCGGGCGTCAGGGCTCGGGGGTGCTCGCCGCCGGTGTGGTGCTCGCGATCATGGTCACCCCCACCATCGCAACCATCAGCGCCGACGGCCTGAGCTCCGTGCCCCGGGCACTCAAGGAGGCGTCCCTGGCCCTCGGCGCCACCCGCTGGCAGACCATCTGGCGGGTGCAGATCCCGGCGGCGCGGGCCACGATCATCAGCGGCGTGGTGCTGGGGCTGGCCCGGGCGATGGGCGAGGCCCTGGCGGTCGCCCTGGTGATCGGCGACGTCAACGCCCTCCCCCCCTTCAAGGAGTACGGGCTCAGGGCGCTCCTCTTCCCCACCACGACGATGACCGTGACCATCACCGACGGCGTCAACCAGCTGGCGATCAACCCGGACGGCACCGCCGCCCGGTACGCACTGGCCCTGGTGCTGCTGCTCATCACCTTCGGCTGCATCGCCGTGGTGCGCTTCGTGAACCGGGGCAGCGTCAGGAGCGTGGTGTGAACCGCCGGGCCCGGGTCACCGACCAGGCGGCGGTGCTGATCATCCGCGGCCTCGGGGTGATCCTGGTGGCGCTGCTCGCCTGGATCATCGTCTTCCTCATCATCAACGGCTGGCAGGAGCTGCACCGGCTCGGCTTCTACACCCAGGCACCGAACATCGGCGGCCCCGGCAGCGGGGTGGGCCCGCAGCTCTTCAACACCTTCTACGTCCTGGTCCTCTCGATGCTGCTCACCGTGCCGGTGGCCCTGCTGGCGGGGATCTACTTCGCCGAGTACGCCGGCACCGGGGCGCTCACCAACGCGGTGCGCCGGGCCACCGAGACCCTGGCCACGCTGCCCTCGATCATCGTCGGCCTGTTCGGGTTCGCCCTCTTCGTCGAGGCCACCCACTCCCATCCCAGCCGGCTTGCCGCCGCCCTCGCCCTGCTGGTGATCAACCTGCCGTACGGCATCCGGATCACCGAGGACGCGCTCCGGTCGATTCCCAGCAACCTGCGCGAGGGCAGCCTGGCGCTCGGTGCCACCCGCTGGCAGACGGTCACCCGGGTGCTGCTCCCGGCGGCGCTTCCCAGCCTGATCACCGGGGTCATCCTCATGGCCGGGCGCGCCTTCGGCGAGGCCGCGGCCATCCTCTTCACCGGATCCGCAGGAGCGATCACGGCGGCGGGCAACTACAGCCTGAGCCCGTTTCTCGCCGGCGACACCCTCGCCGTCGACCTCTACCAGTTCCGCACCCAGGCCGAGCCGGGCACGGTGACCGACGCCCGGCAGTACGCTGACGGCGTGGCCGCCCTGCTCATCCTGCTGGTGCTGGTCTTCAACGCGTCCGCCCGCCTGATCGGCCGTGTGGCCGTCCGCCGCCTGCAGGGAGGCTGAGGGAGAGAGATGGGGATGTCCGCCGCCGAGCCCATGGACGGGTCGCAACCCGCGGAGACAGCGAGCCCCAGCGCGGAGCCCGACCGGAAGATCTCGACCCGCGACCTCAACCTGTACTACGGCACGACCCACGCGGTCCGCGACGTCAACTTCTGGGCCACGCCCGGCGACATCACCGCGATCATCGGCCCCAGCGGCTGCGGCAAGAGCACCCTGCTGCGCAGCCTCAACCGGATCAACGACGTGATCCCCGGCTTCCGGATGGAGGGGTCGATCCTGCTCGACGGCGAGGACCTGCTCGTCCCCGGGGTGGACGTGATCAATCTCCGGCGCCGGATGGGCATGCTCTTCCAGCGGCCCAACCCCTTCCCCGCCTCCATCTACGACAACGTCGCCTACGGCCTGCGCCTCGCCGGCCGGGTTCCCCGGTCGGTCGCCGACGGCATCGTGGAGAGCTCGCTGCAGCGCGTCGCGCTCTGGGACGAGGTCAAGGACCGGCTGGGCAGCTCCGGCCTCGGTCTCAGCGGAGGCCAGCAGCAGCGCCTCTGCCTGGCCCGGGCGCTGGCGGTCGAGCCGGACGTGATCCTGATGGACGAGCCCTGCTCGGCCCTCGACCCGATCGCCACCCTGCGCATCGAGGAGCTGCTCCACGAGCTCCGAGGATCGGTCACCATGGTGATCGTCACCCACAACATGCAGCAGGCGACCCGGGTCAGCGACCGGACCGCCTTCATGCTCGTCGGTGAGGGACGTGTCGGTGAGCTGGTGGAGATGGGCCCGACGATCGAGCTCTTCAGCAATCCCAGGGACCGGCGCACCGAGGACTACATCACCGGGAGGTTCGGATGAGCGAGATCGTCTCCCATCCCCAGCGGAGCGTCTTCGACGAGGAGCTGCGCTCGGTCCGCTCCGCGGTCACCGAGATGGGCGAGCTGGTCGACCGGGCCATCTCCGGCGCGATGGTGGGGCTCATGGAGCGCGACGTCGACGCCTGCGCGGTGGTGATCGCCGAGGACGCGCGGATCAACGAGCTGCAGCGGGATGTCCGCGAGCAGAGCTTCACGATGATCCTCACCCAGGCCCCGGTGGCCCGCGACCTGCGCGAGATCATGGGGCTGCTCCACATGTCCGCGGAGCTGGAGCGGATGGGCGACCACTGCGTCAGCATCGCCAAGATCGCGCGCTCGCTCGCCGACTTCCCCCAGCTGGCCACCCACATCGACCTCCCCAAGATGGCCCAATTCTGCCGGGAGCAGGTGCGCGACATCCTCGCCGGCGTGGTCGCGCGGGACGTCGCCCGGGCCCGGCTGGTGGCGGCGCGCGACGACCGCATCGACCGGGTCTACCACCGCCTCTTCGACGAGCTCGTCCAGCTGATGTCGGACGACGGGCAGAGCGCCTACCGGGCCACCCACCTCGTCTTCGTCGCCCACCACCTGGAGCGCATCGCCGACCGGGTGACCAACATCGCCGAGGATCTCGTCTACCTGGAGACCGGGGTCATCGAGGAGCTCGGCTGACGCAGTGACGGCCATCCGGTGGCCCGGACCGCGACGGCGATCCGGGCCGGACGGATGGTTGGCGACGGAGGCGAGAGCTCGTGTGAGTATGTGCCACGACTGACGAAGACCGGGCAACCCGCTGTTCAAGGGACGGTGATCGAATGGAGTGCCCGGGGCGGCCAGCCACTCCTTAATGTGCGCCTAACCCGTCCTTGACGTCCGCCCCGGCAGCATAGGGCTGTTTCGTCATCCGTGACAGGGCGGATGACTGTCGACCAACGGGGGGTCCGACGTGCACCGACATCTGAATCTCATGGCCGCGCCCATGCTCCTCGGCGTCCTCGCCCTGGCGGCGTGCGGCAGCGACACCAGCGGCACCGGGTCGACCTCGAGCAGCAGCAGCACCACCAGCTCGAAGGCCGCGGCGGCCTGCGCCACCGGCACCGCCACCGCCAGCGGCTCCACCGCGCTGCTGCCGCTGGCGCAGAAGGCAGCCGAGCTCTACGCGGCGAAGTGCCCCGGCGCCACCATCACCGTCAGCGGCGGCGGCTCCTCCACCGGCCTCGCCAACGTCGCCGCGGGCACCTCGGACATCGGCGACTCCGACGTCCCCGTGAGCGACGCGCCGACAATCAACGCCAGCGCGCTCACCGACCACCAGGTCGCCATCGTCGTCTTCGCGATCATCGTGAACCCCAAGACCACGGTGACCAACCTGACCCTGAAGCAGGCCCAGGACGTCTTCAGCGGCAAGGTCACCAACTGGAAGGACGTGGGCGGCGCCGACCTGCCGGTCACCCTGATCGAGCGCAAGCCGGGCTCAGGCACCCGCCTCGCCTTCGACAAGACGGTGATGCGGGGCACCCCGGAGTCGACCACGCCGGCCTCCACCCAGGACTCGACCCAGCTCGTGGTCCAGGGCGTGACCGGCGCCGACGGAGGCGTCTCCTACGTCAGCCTCGCCTCGGCGAACGCCACCGTGACGGCGCTGAGCCTGGACGGCGTCAAGCCGGGCGCCGACACCGTCAAGGCCGGTCAGTACCCCGCCTTCTCCCACGAGCACATGTACACCAAGGGGCAGGGCTCGGCGCTCGCCCAGTCCTTCATCGCCTACATCCTGACCGACACCTTCCAGACCGGGACGGTGACCACCCTCGGGTTCCTGCCGCTCTCGACCACCGACGCTCAGTCGCTGGCCGACAGGTAGCGGCGGCGGGGCCGCCGCCGGCTCACTCGGAGCCGGCGGCGGCGGCCCTCCGGCGGCTGGACGCGGCGCGGCGGCGCGCCGCCGGCTGAGCCTGGCCCTCGAGCACGGCGTCGCCGCCCGACTCGAGCGTCTGGCGGGCGGTGCGCTCGGCGAAGATGGGCACGAAGTCCTGCACCTTCGCGTTGGCCGCCAGCCGCTGGTAGGCGTCGAGCAGGGTGTTCTCCACGACATCGGCGGGATGCCGGTCGGCGTAGCGGGAGCGGAGCGAGGCCGCGGCGGCCTCCAGCGCAGGCGGGATGCGGTGCGGCGTGGTCATGCCACGCCCGCCCGGGCACGAATGGGCACGCTTGGTTTCCCCCCAAGGACGCGATGCCGGTGCTGCTCCCCCAGTCTGTCACCCCCCCTCCGATCGCGGGGCCAAGCAGAAAAGAACAAATGGTTAAGAAGGGGGGACCCGCGACACCACTGCCCGGCGGGTCAGGAGCGGGACGCGGCCGCCAGCGCGCGGCGGAGCGGCACCACCCGGTCGCTGATGATGATCTGCACCCCGCAGCGGAGCACCTGGCGGGCGAGGCCGACCCGGTTGACCGTCCAGGCGGCCATCAGCAGCCCGAGCCGCTCGGCGGCGGCGCACAGCGCCGGGGTGATCGCCCCGTGGGCGACCGCCAGCCCGGCCGGGGCCACCTCGGCGGCGAGCCGCGGCAGCTGGCCGGGCAGCCAGCGACGGGTGGGGATGGCGGCGAGGTGGAGCAGGTCCTCACGGCAGAGCGGACGGTCACGGGCGAGGCTGCCGAGATCGGTGAGCGGCGGCACCAGGCCGCGCAGGCCGCGCCGCTGGGCGAGCACCTCGACCACCGCGCCCGCCCACTCCGGCGAGGTGGCGGGGATGGCCGGCAGGCTCCACCAGCGCGGCACCGCCGGCGCCCCCCGGCGCAGCTCGATCAGCACCGCCCGCTCGTCGCTGCACACCCCGAGCACGTCGAGGCCGCGGTGACGCTGCAGCCACCGGGCCAGGGGGGTGGCCACCTCGCGGGTCTTCACGTCGATGAGCAGGGGCACCCGCCCGGCCACCATCTCGACGGCCTCGTCGAGGGTGAGCAGGTCGTGGCCGCGCCGGCGGAGCTCGTCGAGCGTCACCGTCGACAGCCGGCGGCCGCTGGCGAGCCGCGCGTCGTGGCGCAGCACCAGGGCGCCGTCGGCGGTCGCGCAGACGTCGAGCTCGACACAGTCGACGTCGGCGCGCAGCACCTCGTCGATGGTCTCGCGGGTGGGGGCTCCGCCGGGACGCGCGGCGGCGAGGCCGGCGTGCGCCACCCAGCGCGTCGCCGCCACCGCCTCGGTGCAGCCGCGCCCGGGCGCACCGCGCTCGGTCTCGAGGACGCGGCGGTGCTCGGCCCCGCATCGGAGGCAGCTCTCGCGCATGCGCCCGCCGGCGCGCTCGTCGAGCGCGCGCCGCCGGCTTCCGCACCAGGTGCACGCGGCGAGCCGCAGCCCGGTCTCCTCCACGGTGTGCCCCGGCCGCTCGTCGAGCCGGGCCGCGAGCGTGGAGGTCACGCTGTCCATGCTAGGCGCGGCGCGCATCCAGAGGGGGGAAGGGGGCTTTAAGATCGTGCGGGGGTGTGCTGAAACGCCCTCACGCGGCGGGCGAATCAGCTCCGCGGCAACTGGTCGAGTCGGTAGCCGACCGCGAACACCGTGGTGATCCGGAACGGGATGGCCTCGAAGCGCTCGAACTTCTCGCGCAGCCAGCGCACGTGCACGTCAACGGTCTTGCGGTCGCCGTAGAAGTTGCTCCCCCAGACCTGCTGGATCAGGCTCTCGCGCGAGTGCACGCGGTTGGGATGCGCGAGCATGAACGACAGCAGGTCGAACTCCTTCGGCGCCAGCCGCACCTCCTCCTCGCCGACGTGCACGGTGCGCGCGCCGCGGTCGAGCTTGAAACCGTCGAGCTGCTCGACGTCGGAGGGCTGGCCGCCCTTCTGACCGCTGAGCTCCACCCGGCGCAGCAGCGCGTTGATGCGCGCCATCAGCTCGGTCAGCGAGAACGGCTTGGTGACGTAGTCGTCGGCGCCGACGTGGAGGCCGACCACCTTGTCGATCTCCGCGCCCTTGGCGGTGAGCATGAGGATCGGCGTGGCCATCTCCTGGCGGAGGATGCGGCAGACCTCGAGCCCGCTGAGCTCGGGCAGCATGAGGTCGAGCAGGATGAGGTCGGGACGGATGCGGCGCGCCTCGTTGAGCGCCTCCGGGCCGGTGCCCGCCTCGCTGACCTCGTACCCCTCCTTGACGAGGTTGTACCGCAGCGTCTGGCGGATGTTCGCCTCGTCCTCCACGACGAGGATGCGCTTCGGCATCAGCGTGTGCGCGCCTGGGAATCTGCGATGCCGGTGACCACTTCCTGCATGGTGCGGTGCGCCGGGGGCGGGGCGGGTTATCGGCCACTTAAGGGTCCGTTAACCGTGCTCAGCCGGGCGGGGTGGTGAAGGACCGGCGCCCCTATACTCGGGGTCGATGAGCACGCCGCATGGCGGGACGGAGATCTCCACGATGCCCCCGCTGCTGCTGGAGCGGCTGGTCGAGAGCCTCCGCGACGGCGTGCTGGTCGTCGACGCGCAGCACCTCATCCGCAGCGCCAACCCTCCCGCGTGCCTGCTGCTGCAGCTGCCCGAGCACCCCGAGGGGCTGCGCCTCGAGGAGTGCGTCGGCGACTACCGGGTCTGCCTGCTGGTGGACGGATGCCTGTCGTCGGGCACCGCGGTCGAGCGCGAGCTCAGCGATCCCCTCGACGTGCGCCACGTCCTCGCCCACGCCGTCCCCGTCGTCGACCAGGCCACCGGCACCACCGTCGAGGTCGCGGTGATCCTCCGCGACGAGACCAGGGTCCGCCGGCTGGAGACGGTGCGGCGTGACTTCGTCGCCAACGTGTCCCACGAGCTCCGCACCCCGGTCGCGGCCATCCAGCTGCTGGTCGAGACCCTGCTCGGCGGCGCCCTCGACGATCCCGGGGTGGCCCACGAGTTCGTGTCGAAGATCGGCCTCGAGGTGGCGCACATGGGCCAGATGGTCGCCGAGCTCATCGAGCTCAGCACCATCGAGTCGGGCCGGCTGCCGATGCGCATGGAGCCGACCCCGGTGACCGAGCTGGTGGCCGCAGCCGAGCGGCTGCGCCCGCTTGCCGACGAGCGCCGCCTGCAGCTGCGCTACGAGGTCGACCCCAGCACGCCGCACGTCTACGGTGACGGACCGCGGCTGGGCCAGGTGGTGCGCAACCTGGTCCACAACGCCATCAAGTTCACCCCGGAGGGCGGCTCGATCACGGTGTCGGCGCGCCGCGCCGTCGAGACCGACGCCGACATGGTCGAGATCCAGGTCACCGACACCGGCTGCGGGATCGCTCCCGACGACCTCCGCCGGGTCTTCGAGCGCTTCTACAAGGCCGACCGTTCGCGCCGCCGCGAGGGCGAGGGCAGCGGCCTGGGACTGGCGATCGCCCGGCACACCGTCGAGGCCCACGGCGGCCGGATCGCGGTGCAGTCGACGCCCGGCCGGGGCGCCACCTTCGTGGTGCTCCTCCCCTCCTTCAGGGGCGCGGGGACGACGTCGCTGCGGCGCCGGAGGGGCTGACCCCGGCACCGGCGGCGGCGACCGCGCGGTCGTCGAGCCGGTCGAGGCGGTAGCCCGCACGGGTGACGGTGGTGATGCGCAGCGGCATGGTGTCGAACCGGTTCAGCTTCTCGCGGAGCCAGCGGACGTGGACGTTGACGGTGCGGCGGTCGCCCAGCGCGTTCCCCCAGACCTGCTCGAGGATGCGCTCGCGCGACTGGACCCGGCCGGCGTGGGCGAGAAGGAAGGAGAGCAGGTCGAACTCCTTGAGGGTCAGCTCCACCTCGGTGCCGGCGACGTGGACGGTCCGCGCCGCCCGGTCGAGGCGGAAGTCGCCGAGGTGCTCGACCTCCGCGCCCCCGCCGGGGCGGCCGTTGCTGAGGTCGACGCGGCGGATCATCGCCAGCACCCGCGCCTGCACCTCGCGGATCGAGTAGGGCTTGGGCACGCAGACGTCGGCCCCGGCGCGCAGGCAGCCGATCTGCTCGGCGGCGTCGTCCTCGCCGGTGAGCACCAGGATGGGGGCGTTGGTCTCCTCGCGCACCGCCGCGACCACGGCGGCACCGGTCATGTCGGCGAAGCGCCCGTCCAGGACCAGCGCGTCGGGCTGGAGCCGGCGGGCGGCGACCACCGCCTCCGAGCCGGTCGCCGCCTCGGCGACGGCGTAGCCCTCCTCGCCGAGGGCGCGCCCCAGGGCGGCGCGGCCCTCCGGCTCGCCGACGGCGACGAGCACCCGCTTGGCCATCGCACCCCGCCTCCCCTGCCACCGACAACGACCTGTCAACGGTCCACGGCGTATCGTGCGGTGCTGCCGGTGAACGGCGGTCGATCGAGATGTTAAGGATCGGTGAGGAGGCAGGGGGGACCGCCGATTCACCCCGGATCTTAAGCCTGCGGTTGCCCGCCGTTCGCCGCCGATGGGGCACTCTGGTGCGGTGGCGCCCACCCCTCGGGTGCCGATCCCGGGTGAAGAACCAGGGTGCCCGGGAGTGGCCGGCCTCGCCACGTCCGTCGCCGTTCCCGAACCCTCCCCCCTGGGCCCGGACCGCTCGCAGGTCCGGGCCTTCTCGGGGGGGACCACCACGCGGTGTCCGACAGGGGGGGTTCGGAACCGCGGCGCGCGCACGTGCTGCTATTTGTGTGTGTGTTGGATTGACAGATTTGTTCTGTATACTCGCGGCCCCGCGTCGGCGGTACGGCCCGGGTGCGAGATCGACCAGATGGGGCGGCGCACACCCAGGGCCGAGGCGAGAGGGCGCCCCCGGCGGACTCCAGGAGCCGGCGCCCCGGACACCCCGAGGACAGCACGTGGCGAAGCTCAAGAAGACCATCGAGGCGCTCGAGCGGCGCGTGGAGCGGAAGCGAGCCGCCCACGGGAAGCTGGTCGCGCGCGCCGAGCGGACCCAGCGTCGCATCGGCGAGCTCGCGACCGCCCTGCAGGAGGCGGAGATGGCGCTCGCCGCCGCTGTTGCAGCCCGCCAGGCGGGCAAGACCTCCGGCAAGCGGCCCGACGCGGCGGCCAACGGCGCCGGCCCGGCGGCGGCGACGTCCGCGCCGGAGACCACCGCCCTGACCGCCGCCCCCGCGACCACCGCCATCATCCCCGCACCGGCACCCGCCACCGCTGCCCCCGCGACCGCGCCCGCGCCGGTGCGGGCTCGCGCCACCCCGATCCGCCGGGGCACGCCGTCCCCCGCCGCCCCCGCCGCCGCGGCCCCGGCGGCGCCGCGGTCGCCGTCGCAGCGCCGCGGCCGCCCCGGATGAGGGTCGACCGCAGCCGGTGACCGACGGGAACGACGGAACCGATTCGCTGAGCGTGGTCCACGGAGCGTCGCAGGGCCCCGGTGCCGCGGAGGCGTCCGAGCACGGGCCGGCGCTGACCCTGGTCGCCGCCCAGAGCCTGCGCTATCTCAACCGCCACCTCAGCTGGCTCGACTTCAACTCCCGGGTGCTCGCCCTCGCCGAGGACGCGGCCCTGCCGCTGCTGGAGCGCGCCAAGTTTCTGGCCATCTTCAGCAGCAACCTGGACGAGTTCTTCCAGGTGCGCGTCGGCGGCCTCACCGAGCAGCGGAACGCCGGCCTGCTCACGCTGTCCCCCGACGGGCTCACCGTCGGCCTCCAGCTCGAGGCGATCCGCGAGCGTGCGCTCGAGCTGGTCGCCCGTCAGACCTCCGTCTTCCGCGAGGTCGCCGCCCAGCTGGAGGCCGCCGGGCTGCGCTTCTCCGACTACCGCTCGCTCGACGACGACGACCGCGCCCACCTCGACCGCGTCTTCGAGGAGCAGGTCTTCCCCGTCCTCACCCCGCTCGCCGTCGACCCCGCGCACCCGTTCCCGTACATCAGCAATCTCTCGCTCAACCTCGCGGTGGTGGTGGGCGATCCCGACAGCCCGGCCACCCGGATCGCGCGGGTGAAGGTGCCGCAGCTGCTGCCGCGCTTCGTGGTGATGCCCGACGGTGAGCGCTTCGTGCCCCTGGAGCAGCTCATCGCCGCGCACCTCGAGCAGCTCTTCCCGGGGATGCGCATCCTCGGCCAGCACCCCTTCCGGGTGACCCGCAACGCCGACTTCGCCCTCGAGGAGGAGGAGGCGGAGGACCTGCTCACCGCCGTCGAGGCGATCCTGCGGATGCGCCGCCGCTCGCCCCGGGTGGTGCGGCTCGAGCTCGACACCACGATGGACGCCGGGGTGCTGAGCCTGCTGATGCGCGAGCTCGAGATCGGCGAGGAGGCGGTGTACCGGATCGACGGCCCGCTCGACCTCGCCGGCCTCTGGGCGCTGCACCGGCTCGACCGCCCCGAGCTCCACGATCCGCCGCTCAAGCCCGCCACCCAGCCGCGGCTGGCGGCAGCCCCCGACGGGCCGCCCGACCTGTTCAAGGTCATCGCCGGCGGGGACGTGCTCGTGCACTTCCCCTACGAGAGCTTCAGCACCTCGGTGGAGGCCTTCATCGAGCAGGCCGCCCGCGATCCCGACGTGCTCGCCATCAAGCAGACGCTCTACCGCACCTCGGGCCCCGACAGCCCGATCGTCCGCGCCCTGGTGGCCGCCGCCGAGGCGGGCAAGCAGGTGGTCGCGCTGGTGGAGCTGACAGCGCGCTTCGACGAAGCCACGAACATCGCCTGGGCGCGGGTGCTGGAGCAGTCGGGCGTGCACGTGGTGTACGGGCTGGTGGGCCTGAAGACGCACGCCAAGACCGCGCTGGTGGTGCGCCGTGAGGCGGGCGGCATCCGCCGCTACTGCCACGTCGGCACCGGGAACTACAACCAGCAGACCGCGCGCCTCTACGAGGACCTCGGGCTGCTCAGCTGCGACCCCGAGCTCGGCGCCGACCTCACCGACCTCTTCAACTACCTGACCGGCTACAGCCGGCAGCGCCGCTTCCGCCGGCTGCTGGTGGCTCCCACCACGCTCCGTCCCCGGCTGCTGGAGCTGATCCACCGCGAGACCCGCCGCCGAGGCCGCATCTTCATGAAGCTCAACCATCTCGTCGACCCCGCGATCGTCGAGGCCCTGTACGCCGCATCCTCCGCCGGAGCGGAGGTCGACCTGATCGTGCGCAGCGCCTGCGGGGTGCGACCGGGGGTGCCGGGGATGTCGGAGCGGGTCCGGGTCCGCTCCATCGCGGGACGCTGGCTCGAACACTCGCGGATCTTCCGATTCGGCGCCGACACCGTCGCCGACTGGTACATCGGCTCCGCGGACATGATGAGCCGCAACCTCGACGGCCGCGTCGAGGCGCTGGTGCCGGTCACGGACACCGGCCTGCAGGCGCGCCTCGGTGAGATCGTCGATGTGCTGCTCGCCGACGACTGCCTCTCCTGGACGCTGGACGCGGACGGGGGCTGGCACCGGGTCCCGCGCCGCAGCGGCGTGAACGCGCAGGAACGGCTGGCGGAGCTGGCCCGCGGCCGCGCCGACGGGCGCGACAGCGACGGCGCCCGCGCACTGGGGGCCGAGGCATGAGCACCACCACGCCACCCGCGGTGCACCGCGAGCGCGAGCTGAAGCTGGCGGCCCCGCCCGACTTCCGTCTCCTCGATCTCGGCTCGGTGGCCGAGGACGTGGTGATCACCGCGGCCGACGAGCGCCGGCTCACCACCGTGTACTGGGACACCCCCGACCTGCGGCTGATCCGCTGGGGCTGCACCCTCCGCCACCGCGCCGGCGAGGGCTGGACGGTGAAGCTCCCCAAGGTCGAGCACTCCGCGCTGCTGGTGCGCGACGAGCACAACTTCCCGGGGCCGCCGTCCGCGCCCCCGGAGGCGGCCGTCGACCTGGTGCGCGCCTACGTGCGCACCGCGTCGCTCTCCACGGTGGTCCGGATGCGCACGGTGCGCCGGGCGGTGTCGGTGCTCAGCGCCGACGGCCGGCTGCTCGCCGAGATCGACGACGACGACGTCTACGTGCAGCAGGGACGCAAGGTCACCGGCCGCTTCCGCGAGCTCGAGGTGGAGATGGCGGCGGACGGCAGCGACGCCCTCCTCGACGCCATCGTCGAGCGCCTCCGGGCCGGGGGCGCGGGCGCCGCCGATCCCACCCCCAAGCTGGTGCGCGCCCTCGGCACCACCGCTGTCGGCCCCCCCGAGGTGGTCGCCGAGTCGCTCGACGGCGCCGCCACCGCCGGCGCCGTGGTACGCCGCGCCATCGCCGCATCGGTGGCCCGGCTGCTCCGCCACGATCCCGGGGTGCGGCTCGGCGGCGAGCCCGAGGACGTGCACCAGGCGCGGGTCGCCACCCGGCGGCTGCGCTCCGACCTGCGCACCTTCGCCCCCCTCGTCGACGAGGCCTGGGCGACGTCACTGAGCGAGGAGCTGCGCTGGCTGGCCGCCGAGCTGGGCACGGTGCGTGACGCCGAGGTGCTCGCCGAGCGGATCCACGCCACCGCCTCGCGCCTCCCCGCCCAGGACGTCGAGGCCGGACGCCACGTCGCCGACCAGCTCGTCACCGGCGTCGCCGGCGCCCGCGACGGCCTGCTCGCGGCCCTCCACGACCCGCGCTACGTCGCCCTCCTCGACCGCCTGGTCCTGGCCGCGCACAGCCCGATGCTCACCACCGAGGCCGACGGCCCCGCCCGCAAGGTGCTGCCCGGCCTCGTCGACATCCCCTGGTCGAAGCTCTGGCGCGACGGCCGCCGCCTCGACGCCACCAGCCCCGACGCCGAGCTGCACGCGCTCCGGATCCGCGCCAAGCGGGTGCGCTACGCCGCCGAGGCGGTCGCCCCGGTGATGGGCCCGCGGGCCACCCGCTTCGCCGCCGCGGTGACCAACCTGCAGACTGTCCTCGGCGAGCACCAGGACGCGGTGATCGCTGGCGACTGGCTGCACCAACACGGCCCGCAGTCCGGCCAGCCCTTCGCCGCCGGCCAGCTCTGGGCGCTGGAGCGGGCCGCCGCCGACGAGGCGCGCCGCCAGTGGCCCGCAGCCTGGAAGCGCACCACCGACCGCAGTTTGCGAACCTGGTTCTGAGGCGGCTGACCGGGCCGGCCGGCTGCTAGCGGGCGACCTCGAGCCGCTCCGGATGGAGCGCGCCGAGGAGGGTGCGGTCGCGCGCGTAGGTGAGCAGCGCGAGCACCTCGCCCAGGGGCAGCCAGCGCACCTCGTCGACCTCGTCGCTGGGCTCGAAGGTGCCGCCGGTGGCCTGCATCAGCCAGTACACGACCACCTTCGAGCGACCCTTGCGGTCGATGTAGCTGGTGGTGCCGAGGGGGCGGTCGACACGGCAGCTCATGCCGGTCTCCTCCTCCACCTCGCGCAGCGCTCCCTCGATCTCGGTCTCGCCGGTGGCGAGCTTGCCCTTGGGAAGCGACCAGTCGTCGTAGGCGGGACGGTGGACCACGGCGAAGGCGCGGTCGCCGCCGGTGGTCGGCCTCCAGACCACGCCTCCGGCGGCGCGCACCGACACGGCGGTGGTGGGTCTCAGCTGCACGATCTCCCCTCTCTGCGGCGCGGATCCGGCCCGCGCCTGGGGTGCCCTTCCGGTTCCCATGTCAACTCAGTGTGCGCGCGCCCCCCGATCCGGGGGCTAACGCCCGATTAAGGTCCAGGGGGGAGACGGACGTTCCGGCAGGCATCCGCGGCGTGCGGCGCGGATGGCGCGTTCTCAGCGATGCGGGGCGGAGACGATCCCCAGCCGGGGCGCGCCCGGGCGCAGCGGCGCGGCGGCGCGACGGCCGGCGAGCAGGGCGCGCTGGGCCCCGGGACCGGCCGCCGCACGGGGCTCGACCTCGTCGGAGTCGGTGAGCCGGTCGTCCTCGAGCGTCGCCAGCCGCGGGGCCGGCAGCCGCATCCCGATCAGGTACATGAGCACGTCGACGCTGCGGATCTCACGCACCCGGGTGCCGAAGCGGGCAAGCTCCTGCTCCACCGGCTCCTCACCGGCGAGCAGCCGCGCGTAGAAGGTCTGGCGCTGGGGGTCCCAGCCATACTCCCAGATGCAGCCCGGCTCCTCCGCCGTCAGGTGACGCCGGCTCATGTGCTCGTTCCTCCGCCAGGGTCGGATCGCACGGGCCAGCCGGAGTTTCCCCCCCGGACGCCCCCGGTCTCCCGACGTGGGAAAAGTGTGCGGAGTCTGTTGAAAACACGTGGACAGAGTGGTTAAGACCTGCTTAACCACCGGCAAAATGTTCACCGATCCTACGCCGGAGACGGGGACGGGCGCCCCCTCCGCGCCCGCCCCGTCCCCGGCCGGGGATCCGCTACCGGCCCAGGCAGCCGAGCAGGGGCAGGCACGCGGGCGCCGGGGAGGCGGCGCCGAGCGCGCCGCCGACCGAGGTCACGGCGCCGTCGAGCGTCCCGGTGAGTGAGCTGACCGGCGGCAGCCCGGGCAGGGTCACCGCCGCGGCCGGGGTGGTGACGGCGGCCGAGCCGCCGCCGGCCTGCGCCGATCCGCCCGAGGCATGGGCGCCGGCGCCGGTGAGACCCGACACCACCCCGGTGGCGGCTCCGAGCACCGGTGCGACCGCCGAGCCGGCGGTGGAGACGACGCCGTGCACGCCGGTGCCGACCAGGGCGATGAGCGCGGGCACGCTGGCGACGGTGAGGGCCGGGCCCGGGGACGCGCCGCTGGCCGGGGTGGTGCCGGACAGGGGTGCGGTACCGGCGGCGGTCGCGGCGGTCGCGGCCGCGGTCAGCGACGGGAGCGCCGGCAGCAGGGCCGAGGCCGAGGCCGAGGGCAGGTCCGGGGACGCGCCGAGCAGCAGGCCGGCGCCGCCGGCCGCGGAGCCGCCGCCGCCGCCGTCGCCACCACTGTCCCCGGCAGCCGCCACCGAGGGAGGCGAGGAGGAGTTGGCGACCACGCCGCTCGAGCTCGAGGTGAACAGGAGGGCGCTGGATGCGCCGCAGGCGGCGGCGGCGGCGACGACGACGACCATCCGGGTGGGGGACATCTGAGCCATGGGGGGTGTCCTTCGGTGGGCGACACCCCACCTGGGTCTGCCGGGGAGAGGGGAGACCCCGACATCGACAGGAAACGATGCCGGTGGGCGATTCCCTGCGGCCTTCCCGCACTCGTGACAGGGCGGCACGGTGGCGTCACAGGCGCGACAGCGCCGAGACGCGCCAAATGTGACGGATGTCACGGACGGGTGGAACGGGCCCGGATAGGCTTGCGGCGAGAGCCGCCGCCAGCGTCGACGAGGGGTGTGACTGTGATCACTGAGCCGAGCCCGCCCGCCTCGGTGCGGAAGAAGGTCGACCGCGACGAGGTCTTCGTCGAGTTCACGAAGAGTATCTGCCCGGTCTGCAAGGCGGTGATCGACGCCCAGGTCAACGTCCGCGACGACAAGGTGTACCTCCGCAAGCGCTGCCGGGAGCACGGCGAGTTCGAGGCGCTGGTCTACGGCGACGCCAGGATGTACTTCGACTCGGTGCGCTTCAACAAGCCGGGCACCATCCCCCTCGAGTTCCAGACCGAGGTGGTCGACGGCTGCCCGCTCGACTGCGGCCTCTGCCCCGAGCACAAGCAGCACGCCTGCCTGGGGATCATCGAGGTCAACACCAACTGCAACCTCGACTGTCCCATCTGCTTCGCCGACTCCGGCCACCAGCCGGACGGCTACTCGCTGAGCCTCGAGCAGGTCGACCGCATGCTCGACGTCTTCGTGGCCAGCGAGGGCGAGGCCGAGGTGATCATGCTCAGCGGCGGCGAGCCCACCATCCACCCGCAGATCCTCGAGATCATCGAGCTCTGCAAGACCAAGCGGATCAAGACGGTGAACCTCAACACCAACGGCATCCGCCTGGCCAGCGACGTGAACTTCGTGAACCGCCTCGGCGAGCTGAAGGTCAACGTCTACATGCAGTTCGACGGCTTCAAGGTCGGCACCCACCGCGCCATCCGCGGCAAGGACCTCCGCGAGCGCAAGAAGCGGGCCCTCGACAACTGCGCCAACGCCGGGCTGACCGTCACCCTGGTCGCCGCCGTCGAGCGGGGCATGAATGAGGACGAGGTGGGCGACATCATCCGCTACGGCATCGAGCACCCCGCGGTGCGGTCGATCGCCTTCCAGCCGGTGACCCACTCCGGGCGCCACGTCGAGTTCGACCCGATGACCCGGCTGACGAACTCCGACATCATCCACCTGGTCGCCGATCAGCTCCCCGAGTGGTTCCGCACCGACGACTTCTTCCCGGTGCCGTGCTGCTTCCCCACCTGCCGCTCGATCAGCTACTGCCTGGTCGACGACGGCAACGTGCTGCCGATCACCCGGATGGTCAACCCCGAGGACTACCTCGACTACGTCTCCAACCGGGTGATGCCCGACATGCAGGTGCGCACCGCGCTGGAGAAGCTCTACAGCGCGTCGGCGATGCCCGGCACCGCGCAGATGACCGACCAGCTGGAATGCGCCACCTGCGGCATCGACCTGCCCGAGGCGCTGCGCGACCTCGCCTCGAAGGCGTTCATGATCGTGATCCAGGACTTCCAGGACCCCTACACCCTCAACGTCAAGCAGCTGATGAAGTGCTGCGTCGAGGAGATCACCCCGGACGGCAGGCTGATCCCCTTCTGCGCCTACAACTCGGTGGGCTATCGCGAGCAGGTGCGCGAGCAGATGAGCGGGGTCGGCATCCCCACCCTGGTGCCCAACGCCCAGCCCCTGCAGGCGATGCTCGAGGTCACCCGCTACGGCTCCAAGACGGTGCGCACCAACGGCGGCGGCAGCGGCGACGCCCCCGCCGACGGCAGCGGCCACGCCCCCCGCGACAGCACCAACACCGGGAAGGGGCTGCGGTCGGGGGGGAGCGGGGGAGTCCCCCCGCAGCGACAGTGATGGCCGGGAGCCTGCCCTCGGAGACCCCCGAGCTCACCAAGAGCTGCTGCGCGGCCGCGTACTCCGGCGACGTGGTCGCGATGGTGCTCGGCGAGAGCTATCACCCCGGCGGCCTCACCCTCACCCGCGGGCTGCTCGGCCACCTCGGCCTCGGCTCCGGCGGCCGCGTCCTCGACGTCGCCAGCGGGCCGGGGGCGACCGCCCTGGTCGCCGCCACCGAGCACCCCGTCGAGGTGGACGGCGTCGACCTCTCCGAGAGCAACGTGGCCCGGGCCACCGAGGCCGCCCGCGAGGGCGGCCTCGCGGGGCGGGTGCGCTTCCACGTCGGCGACGCCGAACGCCTGCCCTTCCCCGGCGCCAGCTTCGACGCGGTGGTGTGCGAGTGCGCCTTCTGCACCTTCCCCGACAAGGCCACCGCGGCGCGAGAGCTCGCCCGGGTGCTGCGTCCCGGAGGGCGGCTGGGCATCACCGACGTGACCATCGCCCCCCCGGGACTGACCGGGGAGCTCGCCGGCCTCGCCGGCTGGGTCGCCTGCCTCGCCGACGCCCGGCCGCTCGAGGAGTACTCCACGATCCTCGCCGCCGCGGGGCTGCGCACCGTGCACACCGAGCGCCACGACGCCGCGCTGGCCCGGATGGTCGAGCAGATCGACGCCCGGCTGCGAGCGCTGCGGATGATGCGCTCCACCATGCCGGCGCTCGCCGGGGTCGACTTCGAGCGCGCCGCCGAGCTCACCGGCCAGGCCGCCGCCGCGGTCCGGGACGGGGTCGCCGGCTACGCGATGCTGGTGGCGCAGAGGGAGTAGCCGTCAACCGGGGGATCGCCGAGCCGGGCTGACAAACCCCGACGGTGGGCGCGCCGACCTTCACAGGAATGTAAGGTGTATGCGGCCGGACCAGAGGCCGCAACCCCAGCTCGGAGAATCGCACTTGGCCGTCCACCCCGACATCCCCATCACCGCCGAGGGGCGGAAGGCGCTCGAGGAGGAGCTCGACCAGCTCGTCCGGGTGAAGCGCCCCGCGGTGGTCGCGCTCATCGCCCAGACCCGCGAGCAGGGCGACCTGCGCGAGAACGCCGGGTACCACCAGGCCCGCGAGGACCAGAGCATCATGGAGGGCCGCATCGCCGAGATCGAGGAGACGCTGCGCCGCGCCGTGATCATCGACGTCCCCAGGAACGCCAAGGTGGTCGAGCTGGGATGCACGGTGACCGTGCACGACGAGTTCGGCGAGACCACCCTCCAGCTGGTCGGCCCCACCGAGACCGATCCCGCCGCCGGCCGCATCTCGGCGGGCTCGCCGGTGGGCAAGGCCCTGCTCGGCCACAGGGCCGGCGACAGGGTCAAGCTCAACACCCCCGGGGGCGCCCGCGAGATCGAGATCCTCACCGTCACCGGGCGCTCCTGACCGTGGCCGTCACCGGGGTCCACGGGCTGCTCTACAGCTCCAAGCCCGAGGAGCTGCGGGACGTGCTCCGGGACGTCCTGGGCTGGAGCCACGTCGACGCCGGCGGCGGCTGGCTGATCTTCGCCCTGCCCCCGGCGGAGCTCGCCGTCCACCCCGACGGGACCCCGCACCACGAGATCAGCCTGATGTGCGACGACCTCGACGCCACCGTGGCCGAGCTGCGTGCCAAGGGCATCGCCTTTCGCGACGATCGCGGGGAGCAGCGCTGGGGACTGACCATCACCATGCTGCTCCCCGGCGACCTCCCCGTCCTCCTCTACGAGCCCCGGCACCCCACCGCGATCTGAGGCGTATCCTCGTCGGCCGGATCGTGCGACGAGAACGAGCAGCCCGGAGAGCGCCATGAAGAAGATCCTTCTCGACGAGGACCAGCTTCCCGACCGCTGGTACAACATCCTCCCGGACCTGCCCGAGCCGCTCGGTCCGTTCCTCCATCCCGGCACTCTCGAGCCGATGGGCCCGGCCGACCTCGCCCCCCTCTTCCCGATGGCGATCATCCAGCAGGAGGTGTCGGCGGAGCGCTGGATCGAGATCCCCGACCAGGTCCGCGACGTCTACCGGATGTGGCGGCCGACCCCGCTCTACCGCGCCGACCGGCTCGAGAAGGCGCTCGACACCCCGGCGCGGATCTACTACAAGTACGAGGGGGTGTCCCCCGCGGGATCGCACAAGCCCAACACCGCGGTGCCGCAGGCGTACTACAACGCCGCCGAGGGCATCCGCCGGCTCGCCACCGAGACCGGCGCCGGACAGTGGGGTTCGGCGCTCGCGTTCGCCGGCGCGCTGTTCGACATCGAGGTGTTCGTCTACATGGTGCGCATCTCCTACGACCAGAAGCCCTATCGGAGGGCGCTGATGGAGACGTGGGGAGCGCAGGTGGCGGCCTCGCCCACCGACCGCACCAGCTTCGGGCGCTCGGTGCTGGAGCGCGATCCGCAGTCGCCCGGCAGCCTCGGCATCGCCATCTCCGAGGCGGTCGAGGAGGCGGCGACCCGTGACGACACCCACTACGCGCTGGGCTCGGTGGTCAACCACGTGCTCCTCCACCAGACCGTGATCGGGCTGGAGGCGATCAAGCAGATGGAGATCGCCGGTGCCTATCCGGACGTGGTGGTCGGCTGCGTCGGCGGGGGCTCCAACTACGCGGGGCTCGCCTATCCCTTCATCGCCGAGCGGCTGAGCGGGCGGCAGCCCGCCACCCGGTTCGTCGCCGCCGAGCCCGCCGCCTGCCCCACCCTCACCCGCGGCGTCTACGCCTACGACTTCGGCGACACCGCGGGCATGGGCCCGGTGGTGCCGATGCACACCCTCGGCCACAACTTCGTCCCCGACCCGATCCATGCCGGCGGGCTGCGCTACCACGGCGACGCCCCCTCGCTCTGCGCGCTGGTGCGCCACGGCATCGTCGAGCCTCGCGCCTACACCCAGAACGAGTGCTTCGCCGAGGCGGTGCGCTTCGCCCGCACCGAGGGCATCCTGCCCGGCCCGGAGCCCTCCCACGCGCTCCGTGCCGTCGCCGAGGAGGCGCTGGCCGCCCGTGAGGCGGGCGAGGCGCGGACCATCCTCGTCAACCTCTCCGGCCACGGCCACTTCGACATGTCCGCCTACGACGCCTACTTCGCCGGCCGCCTCGAGGACGTCGAGCTGCCCCAGGCCCGCATCGACAGCGCCCTGACGGAGCTCCCGCCGGTGCCCGCGCTGAGCTGAGCGGGCCTCACTCGGGCGTGCACATGCCGGGAGGCATGCGCTCGTCCTCGGCGCCGCCGTAGCAGGGCACGCCGTTGCTGGGGGAGGCGAGCCGGCGCAGCGCCTCCTCGTCGCGCAGCCGCACCCGCCGGCCGGTGATCTCGAGCACACCCTGGCCGGCGAGGCGCTGGAGGGTGCGGGAGACCGACTCGCGGCTCGCCGCGGCGCGGCTGGCGAGGTGCTCGCGGGAGGTGGGGGCGCCCTCCGGCGGGATTCCCGCCTCGAGCAGGGCCGCGGCCACCCGCCGCTCCACCGACGACTGGGAGAGGCGGCGGGCGAACTCCTCGGCGTCGTGCAGCTGGCGCAGCGCCTCGCGGAGGAGGACGAGCCCGAGCCGGGGCACGCAGCCCATCAGGGTCACCACCTCGCGGGCGGGCGCTCGGAGCAGCACCCCGTCGGTCTCGGCGAAGGCGTCGACCGCCGGGGGCAGCGCCGAGACCAGGTTGGCGAGGCCGAGCACGCTCCCCGAGCAGAAGCGGTGCAGGGTCACCTCCCGGCCGCTGGAGGTGACCGAGCACACCCGCAGCCGCCCCTCGGTGAGCACGAAGACGTGGGAGCGGCCGTCGCCGGCGGTGATCACGCGCTCCGACCGGCGGAAGCTCTGCGTGGACATCAGCGCCACCAGGCGGTCGACGTCGGCGCGGTCGAGCTCGCTGAAGAGGGGCAGGGTGGTCAGGGCGGAGGGCATCGGGACATGTTCTCCCACGGTCGAGGTGGCGTCATCCCCTGTACGTGGGAACGTCGGCGTCGGACGTCTCCCCGGTGATCGGTGGCAATGTCCGGGCCGCCCGCACCGTCTTACCTGATACGGGAGTCCGGAGGACGGGGAGGGCGGGTCGATGCGGCGAGGTCGTGTGGTCGGGATCGGGGGCGCCGGGCTGGCCGCCGCCATGCTGGGGGCGGCCCCGCTGCCCGCCGCTCTCCGGCAGCTTCCAGATCGGCGCCTGACCCCCACGCGAACTGGTGACCGGCGCCGGTCGGGTGCGCCGGGCGACAATATCCCCTCACGTCCGGGCAGGAGGGGAACCGCATGTACTCGGTCAGCAGGACG
>DASXNK010000212.1 GCA_036495095.1 Candidatus Dormiibacterota bacterium
GGCAGGCGCCCGCGCTGTCGCTGTTCCTGCTGCTGGCGTGCGCGATCATCGGCTCGGTAGTCGCAGTCGGCGGCACCGCCATCGCAATCACCGCCAGCGCCAGGCGACGCTCCCACGAGACCGCCGCCCTGCGGCTGGTCGGGGTACCCCGCCGCGCGTTGTATCGCGGCGCGGTGATCGAGCAGGTGATGCTTCTCGGCGCCGCCGTCATCCTGGGGCTGCCGGCCGGAGCCCTCGCCGCTCGCCTCGCACTGCCGGTCATCCCCCAGTTCGCCGACACCACCCCAATCGTCCTGCATTACCAGCTCCCCACTGTCCCGCTGGTCACGTTCGCCGCTGCGTTCGTCGTCCTGGTGGTTCTCACCGGGCTGGTCGCCGCCGCGGCCGTGCTGCACGCGGCCGTCCCCACCCGACTTCGCGAGGCGGAGGAATGAACGCACAGCGGGTGCGCTGCCAGCAACTCCGGCACGTCTATCAGGTCGCCGGCGAGCAGCTGATCGCGCTAGACGCCATCGACCTATTCCTCGCTCCCGGCAGCAGCAACGCGATCATCGGACCGTCCGGGTCCGGCAAATCCACCCTGGTCACCCTCCTTGCCGGGCTGCAGCGGCCCACCTCCGGCCGCGTCTACCTCGGCCAGGAGGAGATCAGCAGGCTGCCCGAGACCGCGCTACTGCGGATCCGCGCCGAGCAGGTCGGCGTCGCAATGCAGAACCCGAGTCGCAACCTGCTCCCATACGCCGACGCAGTCGACAACATCCGCTTCGCCCAGCGTGGTCCGCGCAGCTACCGCCGTCAAACCCAGCTTCCCGACCCCGAGCAGCTGCTCGACGAACTTGGGCTGGCCCAGCTGGCCGGCATCCCCGTCGATCATCTCAGTGGCGGCGAGCGCCAACGCATCGCCCTCGCCGTAGCCGCGGCCAACCGTCCCGGCGTGCTGATCGCCGACGAACCCACAAGCCAGCTCGACGCCGCGAACCGCGACCGTGTCGTCGAACTCCTCCGCCACATCAGCACACACCTGGCAGCCACGGTCATCGTCGTCACCCACGACCCACTAGTCGCCATCGGCCTCGACCGCACCATCCAGCTGCACGAAGGCCGTATCACCGAAGACACCGCGGCATGACCGGACCCCACACCCGACCCCCGGAGGGCACAGCCCCGGCGCTGGGCACCCGGGAGCCACCACTAGGCCCCCTGGTCGCCACCGACGTCTGCTACCACCGCGCCGGGCGCACCCTGCTCGATCACGTCTCGCTCCTGGCGCCACCCGGCCAGGTCATCGCCGTCACCGGCCCGTCCGGCAGCGGCAAATCCAGCCTCCTCGCGCTCCTCGGCGGCCTCGAGCGTCCCGACGCGGGCACCGTCCGCCGCCATCCACCCACCGCCCGACTCGGGTTCGTCCTGCAGGCCTTCGGTCTGGCCAACCTGCTCACCGCCGCGGAAAACATCGAAATCGCGCTCCAGCCACGCCTCGCCGCCGGCGGACTCACCCGAGCCGACATACGTCGCAACACGGCAGACATGCTCGAGCGCCTCGGACTCAGCCGCAACGCCGACCACCTCGTCGAGGAACTGTCCGGGGGCCAGCAGCAACGCGTCGCCATCGCGCGCGCCCTCATCGGCGAACCCGACATCCTGCTCGCCGACGAATTCGCCGCCGAACTCGACCACACGGCCAAACAGCAAGCGCTCGAGCTCATTCTCGCCGTCGCACGCCGCGGAGGCATCGTCGTCATCGCCACCCACGACTCCGACATCGCCGAACGCTGCGACCAGGTCCTCCACCTCACCGACGGCCACCTCCATCCCCAGGACGAGCCGTGACGAGTGCGTCGGGCTGTGCGGGGACATCCTCCGGGACGAGCAGCAGAAGCCGTCCGAGCCGGGGACGCAACTGCCCGCCTGGGATGAAACCATGACCGACGAGCAGATCCTGGACCTGCTTCCCCGCATCGCCGCGGTCGGCGCGCAGACCGAGGCGAGCCTCCAGCGGCTGGTCACCCTCTTGCGCGAGCGGAGGGTGACCTGGGCGCGCATCGGCGCCGCGCTCCAGATCACCCGCCAGTCCGCGTGGGAGCGGTTCTCCGGCGAGGAGTAGCCCCGGCGCGATTCGCGCCACCAGACGTAGTGGTGCCACGCAACTGGGGTCTCTTCAGGAACGGGGTGAACCCCCGGCGGCGAGCAGGTGTCCCCTCTC
>DASXNK010000213.1 GCA_036495095.1 Candidatus Dormiibacterota bacterium
TCCGCCGCTGCTCGGCGTCGTGGATGCGCGTCGCCTCGGGGTAGAAGGTGGCGAGCGCGCCCACCGTCGACAGCAGCATCCCCATCGGGTGGGCGTCGTGGTGGAAGCCGTCCATGAAGCGCTTGATGTTCTCGTGCACCAGCGTGTGCATCGTGATGTCGTGCGACCAGTCGGCGTGCTGCTCGGTGGTGGGCAGCTCGCCGTGCACCAGCAGGTAGGCGGTCTCCAGGAAGCTGCTCTTCTCCGCCAGCTCCGCGATCGGGTACCCGCGGTAGAGGAGGATGCCCCGGTCACCGTCGATGTAGGTGATTCGGCTCTTGCACGACGCGGTGTTGAGGAACGCCGGGTCGTAGGACACCAGGCCTCGGGTGTCGTCGTCCGAGACCCTGACCCGCTGCAGGTCGGTGGCCCGGATCGCCCCGTCGCTGATCGGCAGCTCGTAGCTGCGCCCGGTCCGGTTGTCGGTGACCGTGAGGCTGTCGGACATCAGGCTGAGTCTAGGGAGTCCAGCTGATCGGCGTGCTGCTCGAGGTGGCCCACCAGGAACTCCTCGACGATCCGGGTGACGGTCATCGAGCCGAGGGTGGGATGGATGCCGCGCCGTTCCCAGGTGCCGGCGTCGAGCCCGGCGATCAGGTCGCGCAGCGCCGCCGCCTCCTCGTGCACCGTGGCCATCAGCGCCGCGGGGGGCTCGTCGCGGCGGCGGGCGATCTCGGCGATCCGCCCCGGATCGGACTGGGTGCGCCCGAAGGTGGGCGGCTCGTCGGCGGCGAGGACGACGCCGGTCTCGACGATCCAGTACGGGATGAACTCGGCGAGGTGGGCCCAGACCTGCCCCTGGTCCCAGCGCTCGCCGGTGCGCGGGTCGGGGTCGGTGACCCCCCGGGCGGGACCGCGGGCGTGGGCGTCGAGGCGGGCGATCACCGCGTCGAGCCGGTCCAGGAACCCTGCCGCGGGGGTCATCCGCGCTCCTCCTCGTCCTCGGGGCGGAGCGGCCGCAGCGGCACCCCCTCGACGACCCGGTTGCGGAGCCGGCCCAGCACCTCCACCTCGAGCTCGACCTCGTCGCCGGGGCGCAGCCAGGGGAAGGCCTCACCGCCGTGGACCAGGGCGAGCTCGAGGATGCAGCCGGTCCCGCAGGTGCCGCTGCCGGCCACGTCGCCGGGCACCAGCTCGGTGCCCCGGGAGGCGTAGGCGAGCATCTCGCCGAAGCTCCAGTGGATCTCGGAGAGGTTGGCGCGCGAGTACTCCACCCCGTTGACCCGCGCGGTCATGGCCAGGTCGAAGGCGCGGCCGGCGCGCCGCCCGGCGAGCTCGTCGGGGGTGACCAGCACCGGGCCCAGGCTGGTGGCGAAGTCCTTGCCCTTCACCGGCCCCATGCTGAGGCGCATCTCCCGCCGCTGCAGGTCGCGGGCGCTCCAGTCGTTCATCACGCAGTAGCCGGCGATCCGCGCCTCGGCCGCGTCGGGGTCGAGGTCCCGGCCGCTCCGCCCCACCACCGCCGCCACCTCGAGCTCGTAGTCGAGGTCGGTGCAGCCGGGTGGCACCGCCACCGGGTCGCCGTCGCCGGTGAGCGCGCGGGGGTTGCTGAAGTAGAAGACCGGCAGCCGGTACCAGTCCGGGTCCATCTCCAGGCCGCGCCGCCTCCGGGCGGTGCGCACGTGCTGCTCGAAGGCGTAGAAGTCGCGCACCGATGGCGGCACCGGGACCGGCGGTCGCAGCCGCACCGCGGCGGGGTCGACCACCTCCCGGGGGTCGTCGAGCGCCGCCCGTGCCGCCCCGGCGAGCCGCTCGCCGTCGTCGCCGAGCAGGTCGATCAGCCGGGCGCCCTCGGGGAGCGCGTGGAGCATCCCGCCGGAGAGGACGCCGACCCGATCGGTGTCCGATCCGAGATGCCGGTAGGTGGCGAGGCGCATCAGCGGCGATGATAGGCCTCCCGTCCCACCGGTCAGAGGCCGATAATGGGGCGGAGGGCGCCGGGGTCGTACCTCGGCGTCACAGAGCAGGGGGTGCGCCAGGGGGGGCGCGGGAGGTGTCACGTGGGGCTCTGTTTCGACCTGCCCCTGGGGTTCGACGCGGCGGGGCCGGCGGCGGCGCGCGCGGAGGCCGAGGGCGTCGACGGGCTGTGGACGGTGGAGTCCGACCACGACCCGTACCTCCCGCTGGCGATCGCCGCCACCGCGACCGAGAGGGTGGTGCTGGGCACCGCGATCTCGGTGGCGTTCCCGCGCAGCCCCATGGTCCACGCGATGATGACCTGGGACCTCCACCGCCTCGCCCCCGGCCGGGTGGTGCTGGGCCTCGGCAGCCAGGTCAAGGGCCACAACGAGCGCCGTTTCTCGGTCGCCTTCGACCGCCCCGCGGCGCGGCTCCGCGAGATGGTGCTCGCCATCCGGGCGATCTGGCGGTGCTGGCAGGACGGCGCCCCCCTCGACCACCGCGGCGAGTTCTACACCCTGACCCTGATGACCCCGTTCTTCAACCCGGGTCCGGTCGAGGGCGCACCCCTGCCGCCGATCTACCTGGCCGCCATCAACCCGGGGATGATCCGGATCACCGGCGAGGTCGCCGACGGCCTCCACCTCCACCCCCTCACCTCCGCCCAGACCCTCGACCGCTTCACCCTGCCCCGGCTGCGCGAGGCCGCGGAGGCGGCGGGCCGCGACCCCGGGGCGATCACCCTGGTGGCTCCGGCGATGCTCGCCACCGGCCGCACCCGTACCGAGGTCGATGCCGGCCGGGAGCGGATCCGCTCCCAGATCGGCTTCTACGGCAGCACCCGCACCTACCGCCCGCTGCTCGAGGTCCACGATCGCGGCGCCCTCGCCGATCGCCTCCACGAGCTCTCGGTGGCGGGCCGCTGGGACGAGCTCGGGGGCGCGGTCGACGACGAGCTGCTCGACGCCTTCTGCATCAGCGCCACCTGGGACGAGCTCCCGCAGGCGATGGTGCGGCGCTACGCCGGCCGGGTGCACCGGGTGGTGCCCTACGGGAAGCTCGACCCCGAGGCGCCCTGGGGGGAGATCGCCCGCGCCGTCCGCAGCGGCGCCGAGCGTGTCGAGGTGGGGGTATGAGCCTCGCCGTCACCGCCGCAGGCGAGGCCACCCGCGACCGCATCCTCCGCCTCGCCGACGCGCTCTTCGCCGAGCACGGCTACGCCCGGGTGTCGATGCGCCTGGTCGCCACCGCCGCCGGGGTCACCAAGCCGGCGCTCTACTACCACTTCCGCAACAAGGACGCGCTCTTCGAGGAGTGCGTGCTCGCCACCCAGAAGCGCATGGGCGAGATGCTCCGCGAGGCCGCCACCGCGGCCGGCTCGCTCGAGGACCGGGTCACCGCGGTGGCCCAGATCCTGCTCACCGGCAGCCCCCACCACCCGGTCCTGATCCAGAACGACATCGCCGAGCACCTGCCCGCCGAGGTCCGCGAGCGGCTCGACCGGGGCTTCCAGGACAACGTCATCGCCCCCCTCGCCGGCCTTTTCGCCGATGCCGGCACCCGCGGCGAGCTGCGCCCGGAGGTCAGCGACGAGGTGGCGGCGACCAGCATCCTCGGGGTCTGCATGGCCTTCCTGCCGGTGGCCCCCCCGGGGGCGGCCGGGCCGGTGGCGGCGCCCTCCGCCGGGATGATCGCCGACGTGGTGCTGCACGGCGTGAGCGGACGCCCGCAGGTGCCGTGAGCGACCACGTCCGGGTGCTCCTGCTCCGCCACGGCGAGACCGAGTGGAGCCGGGTGGGCAGGCACACCGGGCGCACCGACATCCCCCTCGACGACCAGGGCCGGAGGCGGGCTCGTGAGCTGGTCCCGGTGGTCGCCGGGCTGGAGCTCACCCGGGTGCTGGTGAGCCCGCTGAGCCGCGCCCGCGAGACCGCAGCGCTCGCCGGCCTGCGCGGCCCGCTGGAGATCTGCGACGACCTGGTGGAGTGGGACTACGGCGAGTACGAGGGCCGCACCGCGCCGGAGATCCGCGCCGAGCGCCCGGGGTGGTCGCTCTGGGAGGACGGGGCGCCCGGCGGCGAGACCCTTGCCGAGCTGGGCGAGCGCGCCGACCGGGTGGTGGCCCGGCTGCGCGGGCTCGAGGGCGACGTCGCGGTGGTCGCCCACGGCCACGTGCTCCGCGTCCTCGCCGCCCGCTGGGTGGGGCTCGAGCCCGCCGCGGGCAGGCTCCTGGTGCTCTCGACCGCGCACCTCGGCCGCCTCGGGCACGAGCACGGCACCCCCGCGATCACCCTCTGGAACAGCACCTGCGTCGACTAGCTCCGGCCGCCCCACGGCCGGGACCCGGGTGCGCTAGGCTCCGGCGCCGTGGGCAGGAGCGGCAGGAGGGCGCGGCTGGCCTGGTGGGTGGGAGCCTGCGCGCTGGCCGCCGTGGTGGCGCTGGTGTCGATCCTGCTGGGCGGACACCGGCGCGACGACCCCTCCCTGGACGTGCTCGACGAGTGGGCGCACTACGCGTACGTGGTGGATCTCCAGCACCACCACATCCCGGCATGGGGTGACCCGCAGAACCAGCCGGCCCTGCGCCTGTTCGACTGCCTCGGCAACGGCTTCTACAAGCCGGGGGAATGCGACGGCCGGACCCGGGAGGCGTCGAGGTTCCCCACCGGCGGCTCCTCGTACGAGGCGCAGCAACCCCCCCTGGGGTACCTGCCGTACGCCCTCACCGCCCAGCCCGGCGCCGCGCCGGCGGCAGCCCTCGCCGCCGCCCGGAAGGGCGGCCGGATCTGGACGGTCGCGGCCGCCGTCCTGCTCCTCGCCGTGGCCGCCGTCGAGGGGCTCCCGCTGATCGCGCTCGCGGTCCTGGAGACGACCTGCCTGCTCGGCCCCGTCCACGTCCACGCGGCGGCCACGGTGAACAACGACGCCGCCGGGGTCGCCGCGGGGGCCCTCGCGCTCCTGGTGGCCGCCGCCCTCCGCGGGCGCCGGCGTCCGCTGCTCGGGTTCGCGATCGGGCTGGGCGCCGGCGTGGTCATCGGGATGCTCAAGGGGGTCTTCGTGGTGGCGCCCTTCGCCCTGGTGCTCGCCGGGCTGCTCGCCGAGCGGCCCTGGACCCTGTCCGCCGCCGCCGGGCGCGACGCCCTGCGCCGCAACGCCGCCCTGCTGGGCATGCTCGCCGGTGCGGCGGGGAGCTACCTCGGATGGATCGTCTGGCAGGACGCCCGGGCGAGGGTCTCATCGTCGATCGTCCTCCACCTCCTGCTCGACGCCACCCGCACCGACCACCTCCATCCCAGCTCCATGGTGCGCGGGCTGGCGGCGTTGATGTCCCTGCTCGTCCCCTACTCCCCGGACGCCCCGGTGCACCACATCTGGAACATCGCGTTCCTCGGAGCGGTGGTCGCCGTGGTGGTGCTGAGGACCCGGAGCGACGTGACCTGGGGTACCCGTGCCCTCGCCGGCGCCACCGTCGTCGCGATGGTCACCCTCGCCGCCGGCTGGCCGGTGGTCAACTACGTCCAGGGCCACTGGGACCTCCATGCCGAGACCCGCTACGCGCTGCCGCTGCTGCCCGTGCTGGCCATGGTGGTGGTCCGCTCCGCCGAGCGATTCGGCATGCTCCTGCTCGGTCTCGTCCTGCCCGCCTCCGCGGCCGCCTGGCAGATCGCCACCCCGACGGTCTGACCGCGCCGGGGTCAGCGCCGCGAGGTGAGGGCGGTCGGGCCCGGGACCGGAGAGCCGGTCAGCTGCAGGTCACCCACGTCGCCGTCGCCGCCGGCCTCCTCGTGGTACTCCTCCTCGACGTTGACCGACCAGACGTCGTGGCGGGCGCCGAGGATGTTCTCGACCGACAGCAGCGCGGTGTACATGGAGTGGTCCTGGTTGTTGTACTTGTGCATGCCGTTGCGCCCCACCGGGTGCACGCCCGCCACCTGCTCCTCCAACCAGCGGCGGATGGTCTCGACGCTGGCCCTGTAGGTGGCGTCGTAGAGCGGGTACGCCTTGGGCATGCGCACCACGTATCCCGCCTCGCAGCGGTCGGCGGCCACCAGGTCGAGCTTCTCCAGCTCGCGCTTGGCGAGCGCGATCAGCTCGCCGTCGGGCGCGGCCCAGAGCGGGTCGCCCTCGGTGACGAAGAACTCCAGGCCCAGGCAGGTCTTTCCGTCCTTCACCAGGTACGGCGACCAGGAGCCGAAGTTCTGGATGCGGCCGACGTTGACGCTGGGGTCGTGGATGTAGATCCAGTTGTCGGGGAAGCTGTGCTCCTCCGGCACCACGATCGCCACGGTGAGGAAGTCGCGGTGGCGCAGGGCGCGCGCCGCCTGCTGCACGGCGGGCGGCGCCGGGGGATCCATCGCCAGCACCAGCTCGCCGAGCGGCATCGAGGAGACGACGTCGGTGGCGGGCAGCCGCACCGGCTGACCGTCGACGCGCGCGGTCACGCCGCACACCCGGCCGTCGTGGTGGTGGACGGCGAGCGCCGGCGCGCTCATGTGCACCGTCGAGCCCGCCCTCTCCACCTTGTCCCTGGCGTACTCCCACATCATCCCGGGGCCGTACTTGGGGTAGTGGAACTCCTCGATGAGGCTGGTGATGTCCTTCTGGTTGCGCCGGGGGAGGACGGCGTTCATCACCGCCTTCATCAGCGACAGGTGCTTGATGCGCTGGGCCGCCCAGTCCGCCTGGATCTCCGTCGCCGGCATCCCCCACACCTTCTCCGTGTACGTCTTGAAGAAGATGCGGTACAGGCGCCAGCCGAAGCGCGCGGCCGTCCACCCCTCGAACGACGTCTGGTCCCGGGGTGGATGGAGGCGCGCCCAGAAGTACGAGAGGAAGCAGCGCGCCGCCTCGACGAGACCCAGTCCCTCGAGCGCGTTGAACGCGCGCAGCGGATAGTCGAACATGCTGCCGCGGTAGTAGATGCGGCTCATCCGCGGTCGCAGCAGGAAGTTCTCCTCGCCGAGGATGTCCAGCCACAGCCTCTCCACGGGCGGCACCTTGGTGAAGAAGCGATGGCCGCCGATGTCGAAGCGCCAGCCGTCGCGCTCGACGGTGCGGGCGATGCCGCCGACCACGTCGTCGGCCTCCAGCGTCGTCGACGTGATGCCGCGGCGGCTCAGCACGTAGGCGGCGGTGAGCCCGGCGGGCCCGGCCCCGATGATGACGACCTCCGGATTCCCGGGGCTCACGGTGCCTGCAGCCACATGGTCCGGGCGATGATACCCGGGGGTGAACTACGATGTCGCGCGATGGTGGGAGCATGAGCGCCGTCGACACCGCCACCGCAGCGGCGGCGTCGCCCACCGGCGGCGAGATCCCGGCGCGTGAGCTGCTGACCCGGTTCCTGTCCGGCTCGGGGGTCGAGATCGGCCCCGGGCACGTGCCCTTCCCGCTGCCCTTCGGCGGCGCCGCGGTGGGCTACGTCGACCGCTGGCAGCCCGAGGACAACCGCAGCCTCTTCCCCGAGCTGGGGGAGGGCGGCGCCGGCTTCGTCCGTCCCGACGTGGTCGCCAACCTCGACACCGACCGGCTGTCGGGCCTGGCCTCCGAGAGCCAGGACTTCGTCATCGCCAGCCACGTCCTCGAGCATCTCGCCGAGCCGCTGGGCCAGCTGGCCGACATCCACCGGGTGCTCCGCCCCGGCGGGGTGGCGCTGATCCTCCTCCCCGACCGCCGCCACACCTTCGATCGCGACCGCGCCCCCACGCCCCTGCACCACCTCGTCCGCGAGCACCGTGAGGGGGTGACGGTGGTGGCCGACGACCACCTCGAGGACTTCCTCCGCGGCACCGGCGGCTGGGACGACACCTGGGACGAGGCCCGGCGCCGCGAGGTCTTCGACCTCCACCGGCGGCGGTCGGTGCACGCTCACACCTGGTCGCAGGAGGAGTTCTGCGAGGTCGTCGAGCACACCGTCCGGGAGATGGGGATGCGCTGGGAGCTGCTCGACGCCGTCTTCGTCGAGGACGCCCCGGTGCCCTTCGAGTTCGGCATCGCGCTCCGCCGCAGCGCCGCCGCGGGCAGCCCCGAGGAGCTGTCGGGCCGCCTCCGGGCCACCTGGGGCTCGCTGGCCTGCCGGGCCCGGGCGGCGGCGCGGACCGCGGCGGCGCGCGAGGCGCTGCGTGGCGAGGCCGAGCGCCACCGCACCGCCGCGGCCGCCGCCGAGGCCAGGCTCAGCCGCCTGACGAGCCTGCGCGCCTACCGGATGGCGCTGCGGCTGCACCGGCTGCTGTCGCGGGTGCGCGGCGGCCCGTCAGGGCGGCGCTGACCCCGGCCTCGCGCCGCCGCCGGATCGCGCCGGCGCCCAGGGCGGCACCCGCGCCCACCAGCCCGACGAGGCTCAGCAGCGCTCCCGCGACGACGCTGGTGGGGGCGTAGCGCAGGGTGACGACGTGGTGCCCCGCCGGCACCCGGACCGCCTGGAACGCGAGGTTCGCCGGCAGCACCGGCGCCGGGGTCCCGTCGACCTCGGCCTGCCAGCCTGGGTCGTAGGTCTGGCGGACGACGACGGTCTGGGGACCGGCCCCGTCCACCGCGAGGACGACCTCGGCAGGGCGGTGCGAGGTCAGCCGCACCTTCCCCGCGGCAGCCGGGCCGGCGCAGCAGGAGCCCTCCACGACGTCGACCGTCGGCAGGGTGGTGCCGAGCATCCCTGCCGCCACCGAGGAGGTGGCCGCGAGCGCCACGCCGGTGGCCGCGTAGGCGAAGGGACGTGGCCCCGGGACCCGGCTGATCGTCACCCCCTGGCCACGGTACGCCGGCTGGGTCCCCGGCAGCGGCGAGCCCTCCGGGGTCATCACGTACGCCACCCCGGCGAGGGCGAGGCGGCGCAGGTCGGGACGGCCCAGGAGGGTGATCAGCGAGTCGTCGCGATAGTCGGGGTCGGCACCGCCCCAGTAGGCGTGGGTCCGCCGGGGGATGAGGACGTCGTATCCGCGGACGTCGTCGACTCCGTAGAGCATCGCCGTGTTGGGGAGCATGACCGTCCCGGTTGCGGCGACGCTGCCCTCCTGCGCGTGGCCGGCGAGGAACGCCATCGCCGGGTTGTCCGGCACCACCCGGGGTGGGAGCCGCGGGTTGTACGGGAGGGCGACCAGCAGGGCCTCGGCGAGGACGACACCCAGGATCCCCACCGCCGCCGGCCGCCTCCAGCCGCAGAGGGCGGCGGCGGCGAGGACCAGGGTGGCGATGCCGGCGAGCGCGGCCACACCGACCCAGAAGCCGATCATGCCCGCCACGTCGGGGGCGAGCCGGTCGATCCCCGCCCCCCTCACCCGCAGCAGCCACCAGGCGGCGACGAGGCCGGCGACCGCGACCGCGCCGAGGCCGGTGAGCAGGCCGCCGAGGGCGGGGCGCCGGCGCCGGAGGCCGTGCTCGAGCGCGTCCACCCCGAACGCCCCGAGGGCGACCACGCCGAGGCAGAGCACGGCGAGGAACCGTCCGTTGTTGCTCGACCCGTAGAGCGGAAGCCGGACCATGACGGGGCTGAGCAGCCCGTACACGATCGCCGCCGACAGGCCGGTGACGAGCAGGAGCCCGGCGGCGGCGCTGCTCGCGAGCCGGCCGAGCCTCCAGGCTCCCAGCGGGCTGAGCAGGAGCATGGCGACGCCGGCCCAGCCGGTCGACTCCGCGTAGTTCGGCGGCCGGCCGTCGAGCCCGTCGATCGCGGGGCTGCCGTGACCGTTGGGCACCAGCCAGCTGGCCGCCTCGCTCAGCGTCAGGTGACCCGCCCCCAACCCCGCGCGGGTTCCCCAGACGGCGGAGTCGCGCAGCGCGCTGAGGAAGGGGAGGAGCTGCACCGACGCAACCACGACCGCCCAGACGCCGGCCGCCGTCAGCAGGCCGGCGAGGCGGATGCGCTGCGCCACCCGGCCACCCAGGCGCACCAGCGAATAGAGAACGAGAGCGGTTCCCAGGGTGAGCGAGCTCTCCGCGTGACCGGCGAGGAACTGGAGGGCGAGCACCAGGGCGAGGACGGCGGCGGCGCGGACGGTCCGCCGGGCGATCACGCCCTCGAGTGCCCAGAACGCCCACGGCATCAGGGCTGCGACCGAGGCCGCCGGGTAGCCCAGCCACACGGTGACGAAGGAGCAGGTCGCGAACCCGACCCCGGCGACGATCGGGGCGATGCCACGAGCACCGAGCCGGCGCACGAAGAGCGCCATTCCCAGCCCCGCGACCCAGAGCCTGGCGAGCATCGCGATGCTGAGGCCGACCGCCGGGGTGAAGGCGAGGGCGAGCCAGGTGAACGGCGAGAACACCGCCGACTGGTCGTTGGCGAGCAGCGGCGTGCCCGACAGCGCGTGGGGATTCCAGGTCGGCAGGCTCCCCGACAGGATCGCGCTGCGCACCTCGCCCTGCCAGGGAAGCATCTGCAGCACCTGGTCGGAGAGCAGGAAGTTGGCCGCGGGCGGGCTGCTGCCCGCCCAGGGTGCGACCCCGGCGAGGCTGCCACCGCCGACGATGACCGACCGCCCGGCGAGCACCGACGCGAACCGCGCCACGAACAGGATGGCGACCGCCAGCAGCGCCAGCTGGGCCGGCGACGGCCTCCGCACCCGATCACGCCAGGAGGCGGCGGGACCGGGCCACCTTCGCATATGGCCGGCGATGGTACGTCGGGGGCGGGGGCGCCGGCAGCGCGCGTGCCATACTCCGCCCCCACCGGGACCTCAGCACACATGGCCGACTATCCGATCTTCATCAACTGCCGCGACCGGGTCACCCCGCTGCGGGCGCTGGTCCGCTGGCTGGAGCGCGCCGGCTGCACGCGCATCCACCTCGTCGACAACG
>DASXNK010000214.1 GCA_036495095.1 Candidatus Dormiibacterota bacterium
CACCGGTGCCGCGGCGGCCGCGGGAGCCGTCCCGCCCGTGCGTGCGATCACCGAGCCGCCGATCGCGGCGACCACCGACGCGGTCACCGCCAGTGCGGTCGTGGCCCTTCTGGTCATCTGGTGATCTCCCCGTGGCGGGTCCTGGTCAGCGCGCGGACCGGCGCCGGGCGCTGATCCGCGGCGCCCACGGCGTGGTGGTGCGCGCCGCGGCGCACGCTCGAGATCGCCGCCACCGCGGTGGCGCCGCTGAGACCGGCCAGCAGGTACTCGAGGGCGACGCCGCTGCCGAAGGGATTGCCGAGGGTCCAGGGGGCGGGGTCTCCGGCCAGCAGCGCGAGGTTGAGCGCGAACCCGACCCCGAGCAGGGAGGCGGCCGCGGCCGCCACGAGGACCTGGCGCGGCACCCGGGGTCCCAGGCGCAGCACCGCGAGCGCCGCCACCGTGAAGGTGACGGCGAGCCCGAGCTCGGTGCCGAGCGCGGCCCAGGCGAACAGCGAGGGGGCCGCCAGCACCACGCTGCGGAGGAGGTGGTCGTAGACGGCCGGGCGCCCCGGCTGCGCGCTGCCCACGAAGCGGGTGAAGCCGCCGAGGAAGCCGTTCGAGACCAGCTTGGGCAGAACCGAGGAGACCCACACCCATGCCTGCAGCACCAGCATCGCGGCCAGCCCGGGGCCGCCTCCGCGCAGGGCTCCGCCCTCGACGGTCGGGGCGTCGTGGAGGCGGCTCATCGCAGGTGGTCGTCGGTGAGCCGGAAGCCGCCGCCCGCACCGCGGTAGCGCACCTCTCGGATGCCGAGCACGTCGTGCAGCCTCCCCGCGGGGAGGGTGACCGGCGCCGGCGCCGGCGCGGTGCCGGGGGCCGGCAGCGGGTACGCCGTGGTGGTGGTGGTCGAGAAGGTGACGTTGCCCTCGACCTTGGACAGGATCTGGTGGATGTGCCCGTTGAGCACGGTCACCGAGGCGAAGCGCCTCAGGTGGGAGAGCGCCTGGGCGGCGTCGTCGGTGCCCCATCCCCAGGTGTCGTAGATGCTCCAGAGCGGGATGTGCGCGAAGACGACGATCGGGGTGTCGGACCTCAGGTTGGCGACGTCTCTCTGGACGAAGTCGAGCTGCGCGGTCCCCAGGTGGCCGAGGTTGGTGATGTCGACGACGTTGTTCAGGGTGATGAAGTGGATGCCGCCCATGTCGAAGCTGGACCACCCGTCACCCTGGGTGCCGGCGCCGAAGACGTCGAGGTAGGGCTTGGGGCCCATCACGGTGTCGTGCTCGCCGGGGACGACGACCGTCTGCGGCGTCCTCAGCGTCCCCATCAGGTCCCTGACCGTGTTGAACTGCTCGGGCGTCGAGGTGTGGGTGAGGTCGCCGGTGTGGACCACGAACGCGGGACGCTGGGGCAGCGCGTTCACCTGGGCGATCGCCGCGGTGAAGCTGCCGAGGACGTCCGGGTTCGCGGTCCCCTTGAAGCCGATGTGGCTGTCGCTGATCTGGACGAAGTACAGACCGCCGGTGGCCGCCGGGCTCGGCGAGCCTGCGGCTGTGGTGAGGGCGGTGCCACAGGCGGCGACCAGGCCGCCGCTCACCGTCCAGATGGTGCCGGCGCCCACCCAGGAGGCGCACTTGAGAAAGCCGCGCCGGTCGACCTCACGGCCGACCAGCGCCTTTCCCGCGCCGTCGAGATGAGCGGTGATCGCAGTGCGCTCAGCCATTGGTGACGATCACCGTGCCGTGCATGAAGGGATGGATCGCGCAGTGGTAGTGGTAGGTGCCCGGCGCGGTGAAGGTGTGGGTGTAGGTCCCGCCGGTGACGAGCGGCGACGACGCGAACGAGCCGTCGTCGGCGGTCACGGTGTGCTGGTCCTCGTCCTGCTGCGTCCACGTCACCGTGGTGCCGGGCTTGACCATCACCGTGGCCGGGCCGAATGCGAAGGCCGCAATGGCGACGTGGTCGGCGGCGACCGGGGCTGCGGGGGCGGCGCTCGTCGCCGCCGCCGGCATGCTCATCGTGCTCGTCGAGTTCGACGCCGCGGAGCCACCGGCGCCCGCGCCCGGCGCGGTGGCGGCACTGGTGCCGCCGCATCCGGCGAGGCCGATGCCGGTGGCGAGCGTGCTCGCGAGCAGCGCGGAGCGTCTGGCAGGGAAGCGCATGCTGATGTCCTCGTGTCCGTAGGGGGGCACTCACCCATACGGGCGGTGTTACAGCCGGCCCCAACCAACGGACGCGTGAATGAAGGCTCCCTCGCTGCCCTTCATGATCCGCGACTCGGGATCGGTGAAGTTGCGCTGCGCCTTGTCCTTGGGCTCCACCCGACCCGCCGCCTTCGCCTCGCGCTCAGCTCTGCCATCGCCTCCTTGATGGCCCGGCGGCGCCGCTCGGCGGTCTGCAACTCCTCGGGGAGTTCGTCGCCACGCTGGTCCGGCCCCAAGCGCTCATCCTCTTCGGCGTCGACTCGGTCGCACTCCTTGAAGTAGGCCTCGACCTCGGCCCGGATGCGCGCCTCCTCCTGCTTCATGCGCCCGTAGCTCATCGCCGAGTGCTTGCTGGCATTGGCCTTCACCCGGGTGCCATCGACGGCCACGTGGCGCAGCTTCACCAGCCCCTTCTTCTCGCACAGCCGGAGCACCTGGACGAAGAGTCCAGCCAGCGCCTGCAGGTGCCGTAGCCGGAAGCTGTTGAGGGTGCGGAAGTCGGGCTGGTTGCCGGCGGCGAGCATCATGAAGCCGACGTCGCGCTGCACCAGCCTGGCGAGCTTGCGGCAGCTCCGCGTTCCCACCGCATAGGCGTACAGCCAGAGCTTGGTCATCATCCGGGGGTCGTACGGGGGATGGCCGCGCAACTCCTCCTCGTAGACGGCCTCGATCTCGGAGAGGTCGAGCAGGTCGACCACGTCGCTGATGAAGTGAGCCAGATCGCCGTCAGGCACCCAGTCACGCACCGAGGGCGGGAGCAGCAGCATCTGGTCGGGGTCGTAGGGGCGGAACGTCTTCGGCACCCCCGAATTGACTCACATCGAGCACCCGTTCGGGGGGTTACCGGGACGGGCTGCTAGGCGCTCGCCGCCGGC
>DASXNK010000215.1 GCA_036495095.1 Candidatus Dormiibacterota bacterium
CTACTCCCCGGTGGCCCCGTCCACCGACTCCCGGAGGAGGTCGGCATGGCCGTTGTGCCGCGCGTACTCCTCGATCATGTGGACCAGGACCCAGCGCAGGCTGGGTGCCTCACCGCTCGGCCAGGTGCGCCGGGTCAGCCGCTCCAGCCCGCCGCCGGCCAGCGCCTCCCCGACCATGGAGCGGGAGCGGGCCACCGCGTCCTGCCACAGGGTGAGGAGCTGCTCCGGCGAGTCGCCGGCGGCCGAGTGCCAGTCCCAATCGGGGTCGGCCTTCCAGTCCACCGTGTCCCACGGGGGCTGTGGCTGGTGTCCGTGCAGCCACCGGGAGAACCAGTGGTCCTCGACGAGGGCCAGGTGCTTGAGCAACCCGCCGAGGGTCATCGACGAGCCGCCGACGGTCGCGCTCAGACCGGCCGCGTCCAGCCCCGCGCACTTCCACGCCCGGGTCGCGCGCTGGTAGTCGAGGAAGCCCAGGAGGGTGTCGGTCTCCCCCGCGGTGAGCGGCGGTTCTGGACGGCCGTGATCGTCCACAACGGTCATGGGCGGTGAGTCTAGGGTGTGGTCGACGAGCCGGACACCCTCATCCCTGAGCCCGGGTCGGAGGGCGCGGGGGATGAGCGGCGGCCCGATGAACAGTACATAACCACTAGCATTCTTCATGATGTTCATGGTGGCCTGATGCAAGGCTGCCGTCTCTGGAGTCATGCATGTTCCTGCACAACAAACGGATGATGTATACGGTCCGCGTCGACCAGCCGAACCCTCAGTTCGCCAAGATGCTCCTGGAGCAGTTCGGCGGTCCCAACGGCGAGCTCGCCGCCGCGATGCGGTACTTCACCCAGGCATGGGCCGATCCGGACCCGGCGCGCCGGGACATGCTGCTGGACATCGCCACCGAGGAGCTGTCGCACCTCGAGATGGTCGGCCAGGCTCTGGTCCAGCTGCTCAGGGGCTCGCCGGGCGCCGAGGTCGACGAGGTCGAGGGCGGGTACCTGGGGAAGCTGCTCGACGGGAAGCACGAGGCCTTCGTCGAGCTGTCGCTGACGAGCGGTGCGACCCTCCTGGGAGGTGGTGGCCCCCGGCTCACCGACTCCATGGGAGCGCCCTGGACGGCGGCCTACGTCGACAGCCTCGGCCAGCCGGAGGCGGACCTGCGCTCGGACATCGCCGCCGAGGCACGGGCCAAGATCGTGTACGAGCGGCTGATCAAGCTGTGTGACGACGCCGGCTGCAAGGACACCCTCAACTTCCTGATGACCCGCGAGATCGCCCACCAGAAGATGTTCGAGGCCGCGCTCGAGGCGATTCCGAAGAACTTCCCGCCGGGCAGGCTGCCGGGTGATGACACGGTCGCGCACCAGTACTACAAGGACTCGGAGGACGGAGGGACGCATCCCGGCTACGACCTTGCCGGGAAGGCCGGAAAGAAGGGCGGATTCGGCTTCGAGCTGATCGAGGACCCGGTCGCGGCTGCCCCCACCGAAGGCTCGCTGTAACCCGATGTCCCGGACGCCGGCGTCATCGCGGCGCCGGCGTCCCCGGGCGGACAGGGTGTCGGCCCCGGGGTGGGCACCGAACCACGCCATCCCGACCAGGACGGAGACGACCTACACAGACGATGGACACGCCCGCGGTGGCCGCCTACGGTGCGGAGGCATCCGTCATTGCAGGGGGGTCCACAAATGGCCGTCTGTTTCATCATCGAGCCGCCCGACGTCGACACCGCGGTGTACGAGCGGGTCCGGGCCGAGGTTCGCATGGACGTCGACCCGCCGGACGGCCTGGTCCTGCATTGCGCGGGCGCCGCCGGGGACGGCACCTGGCGTGTCGTCGAGGTGTGGGACAGCAGTGCCGCCCAGCAGACCTTCCTGCGCGAGCGGCTGGGCCCCGCTCTCCAGAAGGTGGGTGTCAGGCCGCCGAGGATCACCGAGGTCTCTCTGCACGATCTCAAGATCGCCAGGGCGGCCGCCGTCTAGCGTGCCGCTGCAGGGGTAGACTGCGCCGGGTGCGGCCTGGATCGACCGACACCACGATCCGGCCCACCCGGCGCAGCTTCCTCGGTGCCACCCTGGCGGTGGCCGGTGCGGCCTCGCTCGGCTGCCTGCCGGTGATGCGGGCGGCTGCCGCGACCGGCGGGATCGCGACGGTGCATCCCGATCCGGTGCAGACGATGCAGGGCTTCGGCGCGTCCGGCGCGTGGTGGCCGAACGATCTGGTCCGGTTCGGCGCCGACGCCCAGCAGCGGCTGGCCGCACTGCTCTTCGCCCCCGCACCCGCCGGGATCCAGCTCAGCGCCTACCGGTACAACATCGGCGGCGGCGGCCTGGGCGTGACCAGCCGCACCCGGGCGCCGGAGACGTTCCTGGTCAGCCCGGGCGTCTACGACTGGACCCGCGACCGCGGCGGCAGGACCTTCCTGCAGCTGGCCGCCGCCCACCGGGTGCCCGTGCTCCTCGGCTTCGTCAACAGCGCGCCGGCGCCCTGGACGACCAACCACCTGAACACCGGCGGCGACCTGGTCGCCGGCGCCGAGCCCGAGTACGCGCGCTACCTGGCGGACGTGATCCGCCACCTCCGCGACGCGGAGGGGATCGCGCTGTCGTACGTGAGCCCGATGAACGAGCCCGACTACCGTTTCGAGGACGCCCACCAGGAGGGGATGGCGGTGCCCGTCGAGCGGCGGGCGGCCCTGGTCCGCGCCCTCGCCGCCGAGCTGCGAGCCCGCGCCTCCCACGCCCGCGTGGTCGCCGACGAGTCGAGCCAGGTCGGCGGTCAGTTCCTGCCGGAGGCGGCACGATGGCTGCCGGACACGGAGGCGTCGCGTGACCTGGCGGCGCTCGCCCACCACCTCTACGACGTCCCCGACGTCCCCACCCTGCAGCGCGCCCGCCGGCTCGGCGAGGGTGCAGGCCTGCCGCTCTGGGCCACCGAGGTCTGCTGCCTGCAGACCGCGACGGGCGCTGTCGGCCAGGGCTACGACCCCACGATCGCGAATGCCATCCCGATGGCGGTGATGATCTGGCAGGCGCTCACCCACGCCAACGACGCCGCGTTCCACTGGTGGGTGGCCGCCTCCTCCGCGATCGGAGCCGACCCGGGCGCCGACCCGACGGCGGCGCTCCGGCCCAACCCGAACGGATGGAACGACGGCCTCGTGTACTACGACCCCAGGTTCGCCGACAACGGCAACCAGGAGATCTACCTCACCAAGCGCTATCACGCGCTCGGCAACCTCAGCCGCTACGTCCGCCCCGGCGCGCGGCGGCACGACGTCGAGGGCGTCGACGAACCCCTGCACGTGCTCGCGTTCCGCAGCGAGCGGCGCTGGACCATCGTCGCCGTCAACGCGGCGCCGGCGGACGCGGGACCGGCGCCGCTCGAGCTCGAGCTGCCGGTCGGCGGAGCGGACCTCCTGGCGCCGCTGGAGGCGGTCGAGACCAGCGCCGGGCGCAGCCTGGAGGCGGTGGCCCCGCCGCAGGTGGAGGGCCCGCGGATGCGGGCCGGCCTGCCGGCGCAGAGCATCACCACCCTGGTGCTGGCGGTCCGCTGACGGCGCCGCGCTACTGCAGGATCTTCTCGCAGGGCCGCCCGGTGCTCACCCAGCTGCCGTTCACCCTCTTCCAGCCCTGGACGCAGACCCAGCTGCCGGCCGGGAAGTCGCGGTTGACGGTCAGGTGAAGGTGCGACTCACCGTAGTAGTTCCACGGCGCCCAGTTCTCGTGCCAGTTCGCGGTGCTGTCCCACACCTCGAAGTGGTCGACGTAGTCGCTGTTCCAGGAGTGCGCGTCGATGGTGTCCACGTGGATGCCGCTGCCGGACACGCCGATGTAGACGTTGCGGTTGGTGCCGCCGGCGTTGGCGAGCACGGGCGTCGCACCGGCGGCGATCGCGGTGGCGGACAGGACGGCGCCCGCGGCGGCGGCGACGAGCAGTCTCCGATGACCAGAGCGCACGGCTTCTCTCCCTCGGCGCGGACTGATGGTGGACCCCTGGCGCAGCAGGGATACCAGACCTCGCGGGGGCCTGTCAAACGGGTGTCGAACACCATCTCACAACACCGATTTCACCGCTGCTTCGCCGGTCCCGGCGGGACACCTGGGCGATGATGTCCGCCGAGCAGCCGATTGCGCAGGAGGACAGTGGGATGACAGCCGCCACACAGCCGTCGAAGCTCGTCGTCTTCTTCATGGAGAACCACACCGCGGACAACCTCTGCAGCGACGTCGCCGGCTTCGACGGCGACACCTCGCTGGCGCGGGCCGCCGACGCCCATCCCGATCAGCCCCACGACCGCCAGACCTGGCTGCACCGCGACCAGCACGCCGTGCGCGAGCGCTACACCCGCGCACAGCTCCCGCTGCTGCACCGGCTGATGGACGAGTACTGCGTCTGTGACCGCTACTTCTCCGACGTCGGCGCGAACTCCTTTCCGAACCACGCCTTCGCGATCGGCGCGGACGCGGGCGGCTCGACGAGCAACCCGCACCGTGGCACCGCACCGTTCCTCACCCATCCGGGAGTGATGGTGAGCCTCGACCGGGCACAGCGGTCCTGGGCCAACTACGGACACGGGTTCGCCTTCCAGTACTACACCGACCCGGCGATGCACGCCAACGTGCACCCGTATGCCCGGCTCGCCACCGACGCCGCCGGCGGCACCCTCCCGGATGTCAGCTATGTCTTCGGGCCGGCGGGACGCGACTTCCATCCCGGTGCGGGCAGCAGCATGGCGGCCTCCGAGCAGTGGCTCCTCGAGCAGGTGCTCGCCGTCGCCCACGGCAGGCGCGCCGACGGCGGTCCGCTCTGGGACGACGTGATGATGCTGATCACCTTCGACGACTGGGGCGGGTGGGCCGACCACGTCGAGCCGCCGGTGCTCGAGTCCGACGCCGCCGGGCCCTACCGGATGGGCTCGCGGGTGCCGATGATCGTGGTCGGGCCGTATGCGAGGCCGCGCTTCGTGTCGCACGTGCAGGCGTCGCACACCAGCATCGTCGCCTACCAGGAACGGCTGTACGGCCTTCCGCCCACCAACCCGCGCACCCGGGCGGCGGGGGAGACGGCGCTGAGCGACACCTACGACCTCACCCAGACGCCGCTGTCGCCGCCCTCCTCCGGCGGCGCCGCCGGCACCACGGGCCACGGCGGGCGCACCCACCCGACCGCCGCGCGAGGCGGGAGGATGTCCGCCTGAGGTCAGACCCTGCCGGCCACCTCGCGGGCCACCTGCACGATGCGCTCCGCCTCGGGATGGTGGCAGAGGGGAACGCAGCGGAACCACTTCACGGTGTCGGCGGTCAGGTGCCAGCAGGTGGTCGCGCGCAGCGAGGACGGCTCGCCGCTCGAGGGTCGCAGCGGGGGCGGCAGAGGCTCGTACCCGGGGCAGGCGGGCATCGCCTCCAGGGGGCCGAGGTCACGCGCGAAGAAGGGGCACCGCTGGAGGTCGTGCGGGACGGACACGTGTGGTCGCATGGCGATCTCCTCGAGGTCACGAGCGGCCGGTGACGACGGTCGACGCCGAAGCCTATCCGCTGTGGCGCCGGTTGCCAACTCCCCACCGCGATGCTGTCCGGACCGACAGCTGCGAGCGCCCAGAGATGCAGGTGCAGCAATGTATGTGAAGGGCATCAGCCAGGTGTGTGCGGACCCACCTGCACGCTGACCGCACTGGACAGGGGGCACAGGAAACAGCTACGACTCGCGGATGCGCAACCTGCTCCGCCACCAGTCGCAGCGCCGGTGCGCGCTGGCCGGCGCCGCCGCCGTCGCCGTGGGCGCCGGGCTGGTCTCGGCGATCGACGCCGAGCGGCGGTCGACGTCCTCGTTCGCGTCCACCGTCGCCTATCCCAACGCCGGCGAGCGTGCGCTGCTCGCCACCCTCCCGGGGTTCGTCCATGGCTGTCACCGCTTCGTCCAGGGTCTCGCCGTCGCCGGCGTGAGCTGTCTCGTCGGCGCCGACCATCCCGGTGCGGTGACGCTGAGCTACCAGCAGTTCGCCAACTTCGCCGATCTCGAGGCGCACTACCAGCGCGTGCTCACGGTGCGGGCGCGGGGGGCCGCGGTGCCGCCGGGCCGGTGCGCGGTCAGCCCGGACTTCCTCGCCTCATCCAGCTATCCGAGTGCCGGCCAGGCGCAGCCGCGCGCCGACGCCTCCGGCCACCTCCTCTGCTTCCAGGACCTGGGGGTGCCGAGGCTGGTCTGGACCAACGGCGGTCAGCTCATCCTCGCCCAGGCGACCGGCGACGCCACCGGCCCGGCGGCGCAGGCAGGTCTCCTCGACTTCTGGACCGGCGCGGGACCGGTACCGGTCCCACTGTCGCCGACCTCCTCACCGGCGCAGGTCGCCCGGCTCCTCTACGAGCGCTACCTCGGCCGCGAGCCCGAGAGCGACGGGGTCGTCGCCTTCTGGGCCGACCGGATGCAGGCGCTGGGGCTGGCGATCGTGCGCAACGAGTTCAGCGGCAGCAGCGAGGCGCGGTTCCACTTCACCCTCCCCATCGTCGGAGGCTAGCGCCCACCGGCTACGTCCGCCGGAAGGCCTGTGCCTCGAAGGCCGAGAACAGGTCCTGCACCACCTTGAGCCCGCCCGGCTGGAGGTGGTCCGGCTGCATCACATACACCGCCCGCGCCGGTGGCTGGCCGGGGCGGGAGTAGTCGAGCGGGGCGATCAGCCCGCTGGTGTCGACGCTGGAGATCCTCTGGAACGCCTGCAGCAGCGCGGGGCGGGTGAGCGACCCCGCGACGCATGCCGCGTCGAGCACCTTGTACATGATCTCGCCCTGGCCGTACCCGTACATCACGCCGCTGTTGTAAGGCTCGCCGGGATGGGAGGCCTCGTACTCGGTGCGGACCCTGGTCGGGACCGGTGCGGTGCTCGAGAAGGAGGCGTTGGACGCGACCACGAAGAACCGCTGCTCCAGAGCCGAGCGGCTGGCGGGGGCGTCGAGCAGTGCGGGCAGGAAGGTGGGGTTGCTGCCCACCACGGTGACGTCGGTGCTGGTCGACGACACGAACGCCGCCGCCGATGCCAGCTGCGTCGGGGTGGTGGTCATCAGCACGAACCGCGCCCCCGCAGCCCTCATCGCCTGCATCGGCCCCGACATGTCGGTCTGGCTGGTGAGGACCTTCGCCTCGACGAGCCCCAGGCCGTTGGCGCCGGCCGCCTCCCTGCTCCCCGCGAGCGCGTTCTCGCCGTACTCGCCCTCGAGGTAGATGTGGCCGAGCTTGTCGCCCGCCTTCATCCCCCGGTGCTTCATCAGCCAGTCGACCGCGTTGATCATCTCGAGGTCGTAGGTGGTGCCGCTGATGACCACGTAGGGGTTGGCGAGGAGCAGCGACGACCACGACACCGGCTGGGTGAGCACCCCGTCGATGGCGATCTTGTTGAGCAGCGCCGCCGTCTCCGGCGACCCCAGCAGCTGCTGGAAGGCGAGCACCTTGTCCTTGATCTGGGCGTAGAGGCCGACCGCGTTCTGGACGTTGTACCCATGGTCCTTGACCATGAGGTCCACCTTGCGGGCGCAGACCCCGCCGGCCTTGTTCTGGTCGTCCCAGAACAGCTGGGTGCCCTGGGTGATGCTCTTCCCGAGGCCCTTGAACGAGCCGGTGAAGTCGGTGAGGAGACCGAGTGTGATCGCGCTCGCCGTCACCCCGGGGCCCACCGGCAGGTTGGTGCTCGGGGCGAGCAGCGGCACCTTCCCCTCGCTCACCGCCTTCTCGCAGTCGAGGATCCCCCGCTGCGCCTCGGCGCGCATCAGGCCGTCCTGCGCATCCGGGGGCGCGTAGAGGATGTCGGCCCGGCGATCGGCCATGCCGAGGTCCATGGTGTGGCCCGCGGTGTGGTCGACGCCGGTGCGCAGGTAGTCGTAGAGCTGCTGGCTCTGCTGCAGGCACTGCGGGTACCGGGACGCGAGGCCTGCCTGCGAGGCGGGATCGCCACCGCAGCCCGCGATCGTGATCGCGAACACCACCAGGAGCAGAGCGCTCGACAACCTCATCCGGTCGACCTCCTTCATCGGTGCGCACCCGCGCATGGGTTGGGCTGGTTGGCGGCGCCCGATGCCACCCGGGTGGCCGCGCCCTGCAGGGGCTGCCAGGTGGCCCCGTCCCACGACCAGGTCTCCCCGGTGACGGTCAGCAGCAGCGGCCGCCGGCTGGCCGGGTCGGCGACCGCCGCCGCGGCACTCGCGGGCAGGGACGCGCCGCGGAGCATCCAGCCCGCCCCGTCCCAGGTCCACGTCTGCCCGCAGGGGCCGCCCGAGTCCGGTGGCGGCAGGAAGAGAACGAGCTGCTGGCTGCTCTGGTCGTAGGCGAGCGCGGCCCGGTCCGCCGCCGGTGGCGACGCGGCCGGATGCTCCTGCGCCCAGACGTGGCCGTCCCAGCTCCAGGTCAGCCCGGCGCCGGCGCCGCAGCCGTGACCGGTGACCAGGACCAGCGCACGGGTGGCGTCGTCGAAGGCCATCGGCGACGTGCACACCGACGGTGCGATGTCGTCGTGGTGGCTCAGCCAGGCGCGCTCCCTTCTGATCCAGGTGGTGCCGGCCGGATCGGCGGTTGCACCGGGCCCGCCGTGGAGGACGAGCGAGCCGGCGATCGGATCCCATGCCATCGCCGCACCGCTGCGAGGCGGCGGAGCCCCGGTGGCGGACAGCGGCTGCCAGTCGCTCCCGTTCCACGTCCAGCTGTCGCCCGCGGGCAGGCCGTCGGAGCCGAGACCGCCGAGCAGCAGGAGGCCACCGTCGTCCGGGTCCGACGACATCGCCGCGGCGCGGCGGGCGGAGGGGCTGTGCGCGGGATGCTGCTGCGACCAGTGCCCGCCATCCCACAGCCAGGTGTCGTCGAGCAGGGTGCCATCGCCGCCGCGGCCTCCGAAGAGCACCACCAGCTGGTGGACGTCGTCGCCGGCGAGCGCCGCCTCGGAGCGCGGCGGCGGCGCCCCGGCGGTGACCGGGGCGACCTGCCGGCCGCCGTGGAGTCGCGGCAGGGTGAGACCCACGCCCGCGCTGATCACCGCCACCGCGAGCAGCAGGGGCATGAGGACGCCGACCCGGCCGGCGAACCGCCGCTGGTGCCTGCGTGCGGTCGGAGCCGCCGTCGCGCCGGCGCCGCTGAGCGACGCCGGCGTGGGCACCGATGCGAGGAGGTGGGCGAACCACCGTTCGTCATCGTTCAGTTCGTCCGTCATCTGTGCTCGCGTGAGGGCGGCATTGCGGGACCTTCGCGCCACGTCGCTCCCGCTGCTCGCCCGGCTCCGGGGCCACACAGTATGCCGTCTTCGAGGTCCGGTTGTGGGAGGTGATGATGTCGCGGCTGGCGTCAACTCGGTGTTGAGCGGTCAACTCGTGCGACACACAGACGTCGATGACGTGCAATCGACGGCGGCATGTCAACCCGTGCGACAGTGTCAGGTGGTGCGACCCCTGACCTCGATGCGGGCGGGGTGATGCGTCACCAGCCGGCCGACCGCGAGCGCGGACGCGCCGAGGTCCGGCGCCGACGCCGTGTACGCGCCGACGAGCCCCCCCTGGTACAGCAGCACGACGCCGGTCTCGGTCTCGGTCTCCACGGTCACGGCGCCGTCGAGGCGCTCGTCGCCGAGGTGCTGGAGCAGCTGCTCGAAGTCGACGAAGCGCCCGAGCAGCCCGGTGGCGATCGGCGGGGCGACGAGCATCTGGGTGAGCGCCACCACCGCATCGGCGGTGAGCTCGACGATCACGAGGCGGGCGTCGCCGCCGTCCATGCGGCGACGCAGCTGCTGCACCGCGTCACCGCCGAGCACGGGCGCGTCGGTTCCGCACCACGCCTCGAGGATGCGCCCCTGCGCGAGCATCAGCACGCCGGTGAAGTCCCTGGCCTCGAGGCGAAGGTAGCCGGTGAGCCGGTCGGACTCGAGGGTGCGCATCAGCCGGTCGACGTCGACGAGGTCGCTGCTCAGGCCCGCGCAGAGCGGCGTCCCCGTGGGCAGGGGAAACCGCCGGCGCGGCGGCGCGACGGCCGCCCGCGGTGGCGTCGCCGGCGGGCGCCAGCTGTCCGCGGGCGGTGGTTCCGCCCGCCGGGGTGGCGGTCGCCGCCGGTCGGCCTCGGCGATCAGGTCGCCGGTCGACACGGTGATCGTCTCGTCGTGCGGCAGCGTCGCGCGGGGGTCGAACCGGAACTCGCCCTCGCCCCACGAGAGCGCGGCGATCACCGCCTCCGCGCCGCGCCCGGTGTCACCGGCGGCGTGGAAGATGTGGCCGAAGAGCAGGTGGAGCGAGCAGCGCGCGTCGGGCGACGTCACCACCAGCGTGCCGGTCGCGCGCTGCGACTGCATGTCCTGGAGAACTGACGCGAGACTCCGGCGCGCGAGAGTGCCCTGCGTCTGCATCCGCCTGTCCTCCCTGTCGCTCTCACGGTGCGCCGGCACCGAGCGCTGCACGGTAGCGCGATCACGGCGCCGTCACAACCGCGATCGCGTGCGACAGCCGACTCCTGTGACCGCACCGACGGCGTGGCTATGATCCGCCGCCGTCGGCGACCACGAGCGCGGAGGCAGCGGAGGGATGCACGGGCGATGGATGTTGGCGGCGGCGGTGCTGATCGCCGCATGCGTCGGTGCGCAGCCGCAGGCCGGCGCTCGCGCCGACCTCGGCATCGCGTCGGTCGGGGTGTCACTGACGCCCGACCATGTTGCCGCCGACGGCAGGACGACCGCGTCGGTTGTGGCCACGATCAGCCCGTCGCTCCCCGGCATCACGGTGACCTTCCGCAGCAGCGGCGATGCATCGCTGCGCAGCACCACCGCCACCACCGACGCGGCCGGGCAAGCGACCGGCGTGCTCACCGCGTCCACCACCCCGGGGAGGCAGACGATCACCGCGTCGACGGTGCTCGGCTCGGGGAGCGCCACCCTGACCCAGGACGGGGTGCGGCCCGTGGAGCTGGTGGCGCCGTCGGTGGGCATCGACGTGCCTGTCGTCGACGTCGGTGTGACCCCGCAGGGGGCGATGGAGGCTCCCCAGGGGCCCGCCGGCGACCTGTCGTGGCACCGGGCCTTCTGGCTGCGGACCACCTCGGTCCCGGGCCGCCCCGGGACCGCCACCCTCAGCGGCCATCTGGACGACCGCGAGGGCCGTCCCGCCGCGTTCTGGGCGCTCTCGCGGCTGAGCCCCGGGGCGCTGGTGACGACCCGGCTCAGCAGCGGGGAGTCGGTCCGCTTCCGGGTGACCGACGTCCACGTCTACACGGACGAGGAGGCCGGCTCACCGGCGGTGTCGGCGCGGTTCTACGGCGGCCCCGGCGACGGGCGCAGCCGTGGCCAGGCGCATCTCAGCCTGATGACGTGCACGGGGAGCTTTCGCGGCGACCGCGGTTACGACCACCGCTTCGTCGCGTTCGCCGACCGCGTGGATCCATGAGACAGGGGAGGAAGGTCATGCGAGCATCCACGTTCAGGTGGGCGGCGGGGCTGTCGGCGTCGGCGCTGCTGCTGCTCGGGGCGGCCCCCGCGGTCGCCGCGGAGGTGGCGCCGCCGGGCGCGCCGGATCCGGGCGGACAGGTCCTGGTGCCGGGAGGGCTCGGCATCGAGGACGTGCTGCCCGGGATCACCGGCGGGCAGGACATCGTGGTGACCCCGGCGCCGCCGGGGAGCTCGAGCGCCAGCGCGCTCCAGATCAACCCGATCAACACCTGCGTCGCCTGCACCTCCGCCTCCGCGGGCAACGGCTCGGCCAGCTCACGGGCGATCGCGGTGCGGTTGCTGGGAACCGACATCTCGGGCGGTGAGAGCAGCGCCGACGGCGCCACCGGGGGTGCGCTGCTGGCGCTTCCGGCGAACCCGCTGCTCGCGCTGGCGATCGCCGACTGGAGGGTCGCCAACAGCGTCGGGAGCACGTCGGCGGCCCACTCGCGCGCGGCGCTGGTCGACCTCGCGCTCGTCCCCACCGGGCAGCAGAGCGGCGGCATCCTCACCGTCGCGGTGCTCGAGGCCACCAGTGACGCCGGCGGCGGCACCCTCGCCTCGTCGGGGAGCGGCGCCGACAACGGCGTCGACCTCAACCTCGAGAACGGCGCGCTGGTGCTGCTCGTCCTCCATTCGGACGCCTCCAGCAACTCCACCGGCTCCGCCTACCTGGTGGGCATCAACGGCCAGCAGATCGGCAGCTCGCAGCAGACCGGCGGGATCCCCATCGCCGTGCCCGGCGTGGTGGGCGTCGTGCTGCTGCAGGTGAACGCCTCCGGGGGGAACGCGAGCTCGAGGGTGGGCACCGCGAGCGACCTGCTCGGCCAGCAGGGCCAGACCGCCGGCGTCCTCACCGCCGCGGCCGCCGGCGGGGCGGGCGTGACCACCCCCGCCACCCCGTCCCTCCCGGCCACCGGTGGGGGGGCGCCCCAGGGCGGCGCGGGTGTCGGCGTTCCCAGCGCGGGCACCGCCCTCGGCATCTCCGGGCTGCTCCTGCTGCTGGGGGGCGTGGCGCTGCTCACTGTGACCATGCGCCGGCGCCGCGCCTAGGCTCGGGGCCGGATGGACGGCGCGGACCGGGACGCCCTCAGCGTCGGCCAGGCGGCCGAGCTCTGCCGGCTGGGCCGGTCGACGATCCGCCGCGCCGTCCGGGAGGGGATGCTCGCCGGCTGGCGCACGTCGGGCGGCCACCTTCGGGTTCGCCGCTCCGACTGCGTGGCATTCGCGCGATCGCTCGGACAGGTCGCGGTCGTGCCCTCCGAGCCGAGCCCACCCGCTCCTGAGCGGGGAGTGCACTGACCAGGGGAGATCGTCACCCGCCCCCCTTCCTTACGGATCTGCAAGGAGAAGCGGGCCGGGGGCGACGCTGACGCGCCCTATACTGGTATGAGGCGATGGGGGACGGAGGAGTCAGGGGTTGGCGCGTCGCGAGGCACACCGGTCACCGGAGGAAGAGGCGACACCCCCTCCAACCCGGAGGTCGGCGAAGGCCGCCCCGGCGGGTCGGCGCACGCCCGCGGCGGGGCCGCCGGTGAGCAGCGCGCGGGCCGCCCAGTCCCGCGACCACGTCATCGGCCCGCTCGGCGGCCCGATCCAGCTCGGTGAGTTCACCGTCGACGGAAGCCAGCTGATGGTCGAGCGGAACGGTCAGGCCAGCTGGTTCACGCCGGCCGAGTGGCGGCTGCTCTGCGTCTTCCTCCGCCACCCCGGCGCCGTCATGACCCGCGAGGAGCTGGCCCAGCACGCCTGGGACGTGACCGACCCCGAGCGGCGCAGCACCGTCGACGTCTACATCTCGCGGATCCGGCGAAAGCTCGAGTTCGACGGCGCCGGCTCCGGCGACGGCGGCGGGCCGCGGCTCATCCAGACCGTCCGCCACCGCGGCTACCGGCTGGTCGCGGACGCCGGCGAGGTCGCCGGCGAGGTCGCCGGCGAGTCGGAGGACAGCGCCGCCGGCTGACCCCGGGCCTCAGGAACGGGTCGAGTCGGTCACCAGCGCGCGCAGCGCCGCGAGCTCGGAGGTGAGCGCCGCCGCGCGTTCCTCGGCGGCGCGGAGCGACCTGGCCAGGCCGGCGATGCTCACCGCATCCTGGTCGGCCTGGACCGCGAGCAGCCCGGCGCGCTCCTCGGCGACCTCGGCCGCCTCCTCCGCGGCCTGGCCCGCGTGGCGCTCCTCGGCGGCCTGGCGCTCGGCGACGTGCTCGGCGGCGGCCGCCTCGATGCTCGCGACCCGGGCCGACACCGCGTCGACCTCCGCCTCGACGAGCGCGGAATCGACGGCGTGGGCGAGCTCGGCGAGCCGGGCGCTGAGGGCCCGCAGCTCGGCGACGAGCCCGGCGCCGCCGTCCTCCTGGACCACCGCCAGCGGCACCGGGCCACCGGCGCCGGCGCGGCCGTGCCGTCTCCGCCGGTCCGCGGTCCGGCAGGTGTCCGAGCAGTACCGGCGCAGCGGCCCGGGTTCGGCGGTCGGGGCGAGGGCCCTCCCGCACCCCGGGCTCGCGCAGACGGGGGTGCCGGCAGCCTCCTGAGGCGTATCCATCGCCGTTATTCTGGCAGGGATTCGGCCTCGGGTGAGGGTTCGACACACGTTCCGGATGACGCGTGTCACCCGACTCGCGCTGCTTGCCAATCGCCGCTGGCCTTACTAGAATGTAATATTCAGGGCCGGGAACCAGTGGGTCGCGACGCTGAGGATTGCATCACTCCCCGTGATGCCGCAAACGGGGGCCTCCCATGCGGAACGCACCGGTTCAACGGTCAGGGCCATGAGGGGACACCACGCTCGCCGATCCGGCCTCCGGTTCGGGACGTGCGCCCGCTGCGGTGAGCTCTTCGACCTCCACAAGGAGCCGATGGAGGCGCGGGGACGGTACTGCTCCCTCATCTGCCTGACCGCGGCGCGACTCGGTCACCGCGCCGAGGTCGGGCCGGACCTGACCGTGTCCCCGAGTGCGCCGCGCGGGGCGACCGCGGGTCCGTACTGATGCAGGGGACACAGATCGCAACCGCAGTCGGCGTCCAGGCCACCATGCTGGCACGCTATCGCGTCCTCGCCGCTCGCAATCGCAGACTGCGCGCGCCACTTGTGGCCATCGACCGCATCATCGCGGCGCTGGAGGTGCGCCACCTCGCCGGCAGGACCACCATCGATCGCCACGTGTGCCGGCAGCTCGCCCACCTGTCGGTGCTGGTCCCGCTCACCGCCGAGGTCAGCCGGGCATCGGACACTCGGGTGCTCCACGCCGCCCTCCTCGACCTCCAGGAGCAGGTGCTCGAGGCGGTGCTCCCCTCCCGGCAGCTGTACACGCTGCAGGACGACCCGAGGTGACCCGTGCCCTCCGGCCGTCCGCGACGGCGGTGGGCGGCGCTAGGCGCTCAGCGGGTCGCCGGTCTCGGGTGGCAGCGTGAGGCGGTAGCCGGCCCCGCGCACCGTCTCGATCAGCGGTGCGCCGCCCTCCGCGGTCTCGAGCTTGCGCCGCAGCCGCGACACGTAGACCGCCACCCGGCCGAGCTCGCTGTCGAACCCGTCATCGCCGGCACCGCCGGCGAGCTGGGCCCGGGAGACGGTCTGGCCGGGGTGCTCGAGAAAGACGCGGAGCAGCCGCCACTCGCCGGGGGTCAGCTGGAGCGGCCGGCCGCCGTTCTTCACCGTCCTCCGCCACGGATCGATGAGCAGGTGTCCGAAAGTTCGGGCGCGGCCCTCCACGAAGACGGCGAGGGCCGGTGTACCGGGGCCGGCGGGTGCCATCGTGGTGACCTGGGCTCTCCATTCCTGCAGCCGCCGGGTGTACTTGTCGGCCTGGGCGCCGATCACGACACCGTCGGCCTCCGCCTCACCGCGGGCGTCCTCCGACATGCTGCTTCGCCGTCTCGCGGTGATCTCCAGCAGCTCCGCCTTGAAGGCCAGGAGCTCACTGTAGACGGCGATCCAGTGCGCGGCGTCCTCGGCGGTCGCGCCGACGGCCTCCTCGCCGGCCAGCCGTCCCGACTGGTCGCTGATGCGCGCGGTTGCGTCGGCGAGGGCACGCGCCCGCGCAGGCTCGCGACTGTCACCGTCCTCCGCGGCAGGCGTGACTCGCCGCCTCTTGTTCGGCCTGCTCACGGCCATGGCGTGGTTTCCTCCACGCAGAGCGGACGCACGCTCGCGTGAACCCCGAGGAGCTGAAACCCTTGCGCCGAACGGCCCACCCGTTCAGGGGTGCTGGTAGCGACCCGAACTGGGAACAGTATGCACCGATCTGTACAAACCCGTATCGAAGGGCCTGTGACGAAACGCCCGTGAGCCCTACCGATCGGTGATACCTCCCTCCGGGTCTCGCGGGCGGCGCGGGATCGTCGGGCCGGTGGACCCGGCGGCCGTCAGACCCGGGCGCGCGCTCAGTGGCTGAGGACGATGTCCATGGTGGCCGCGAGGACGGCCCATGCGCACACGAGGATGATCAGCGCGGACGTGACCTGCCCGGAGCGCGCCGACCGGCGCCGCCGGCGCCGCAGCGCGGTGCGCCGCTCCACCAGATTCGCCGCATGGAGCCGGGCCTCCCCCCGCTGGTCACGGCTGTCGTTCCGCCTCACGAGGGTGCGGGGGAGGGGTGGGCGAGAGGGATGGGGGCGGACGACGCCCTCTCGTGACCGGAGGGAAGGCCCGGCAGTTTGGGGGGCTGGGGGAGGTGGCGGTCGGTCGGATGCACGGTGGATCCTCCACCGGCCGGTCCGACCGGGCGCTGCTGATACTAACATAACTGTAATCTTACAGGTGCCCACCGGCGGCCGGGGTCGTTGAGGGATCGTTCAGGGTCCGTCGACTACGTTCGTCCCATGAGCGCAGAGCAGCTTCGGCGGTACATCGGCTGCCGCGTCGTCGACGAGAGGGGGCACCCCCTGGGACGGGTCGTCGGCATCACCCACCACGGTGACGGCGGGGCGAGCGCCCTGGTGTCGGGGGGGCCATGGCCCTGGAGCGACGGTCTCCAGGTCCCCCTTGACGGTGCAGCGACCGCCGGCGGGCTGCTCCAGGTGCGACCCACCGCCGACCTGTCGCCGGCCCCGCCGGCGACCGCTGACAGAGCGGAGGGATCGGGGTGAACCTGGATCTGCTGGCGCTGCTCATCATCGGCGTGCTCGCGGTGATGAGCTTCGCCTACGTCGCCGTGCTGACCAGGCTCTGAGATGCTGACCGGATACGTCGTCAGCGGGCTGATCGCGCTCGCCGCCACCATCTATCTGCTGATCGCCCTGCTCCTGCCCGAGAGGTTCTGAGGTGGGCGCCCAGATCGCCGGGTTCGTCATCACCTTCATCGCCGTGTTCGTCGCGGCGTGGTTCCTCGGCGGCTACATGTTCAAGGTGTTCCGCGGCCAGCGGACCGTTCTCAGCCCGGTGCTGCGACCGGTGGAGCGCGGCTGCTACCGGGTGATGGGTGTCGACGAGGAACGCGAGCAGTCGTGGATCGGCTACCTGGTGGCGATGCTGCTGGTGACGGTCATCAGCGTGCTGTTCACCTATGTCCTGCTGCGCCTCCAGGACCGTCTGCCCTTCCAGGCGCAGCTCAACCCCAACCACCTGCCCGCGGTGCCCGCCGACCTCTCGCTGAACACCGCGATCAGCTTCAGCACCAACACCAACTGGCAGAACTACGCCGGCGAGCAGAGCATGACCTACCTGTCGCAGATGCTCGCCCTCGCGTTCCACAACTGGCTCTCTGCAGCTACCGGTGTCGCAGCTGCCATTGTGCTCGGGCGTGGTTTTGTAAGACAAAGCAGCGAAACGATCGGCAATTTCTGGAAAGACCTGGTTCGCATCAACATCTATATTCTGCTCCCCATCTCCATAGTCGGAGCATTATTTCTCGTATCGCAGGGATGCATTCAAAACCTCAATCCATTTACATCGTACTT
>DASXNK010000216.1 GCA_036495095.1 Candidatus Dormiibacterota bacterium
ACCTCGTTGCGGAGCACCTCCCGCTGCAGCCACTCCCACGCCGGGGGGTTGAGCACCTCGCCGGCGCAGAAGACCCGCTCCAGCGAGCCGAGGTCGTGGCCGCGGGCGGGCTCGGTGCCGTACTTCATGAGCATGCGCACCGCGGTCGGCGAGGTGAACACCCCGCTCACGTGGTTGGCGGCGACGATCCGGTAGAAGGTGTCGGAGCCGGGATGGTCGAGGGCGCCCTCGTACGCGATCGTGGTGCAGCCCGCGAGCAGCGGCGCGTAGACGATGTAGCTGTGGCCCACCACCCAGCCGATGTCGGAGGTCGACCACCAGACGTCGGTGGGCTTGAGCGCGAACATCCAGCGGCCCATGCTGTGGACCATCACCTGGTAGGCGCCGTGGGTGTGGACGGCGAGCTTCGGCCTGGCGGTGGTCCCCGAGGTGGCGAGGATGAAGGCGGGATCGCTCGACTCCATCACCTCGTGACCGGTGTCCTGCCCATCGGCGAGGGCGAGGAAGTCGTCCCACGAGATGTCGCGGCCCTCGGTCATCGGCACCGCCTCGGCGCCGCGGCGGAACACCACCACCTTCTCGACGACCCCGCCGGCCTGGGCGACGGCGTCGTCGACGATGCCCTTGAGGGGCACGTCCTTGCCCTTGCGATAGGTGATGTCGGCGGCGATCACCACCCTGGCGCCGGCGAGCCGCACCCGCTCGGCGAGGGCGCCGCTGCCGAAGCCGGCGAAGACCACGAGGTGGATGGCGCCGATCCGGCTGCAGGCGAGCATCACCGTGATCGCCTCCGGGGTGGTCGGCATGTACACCGCGACCCGATCGCCACGGCGCACCCCCAGGCCGCGCAGCGCCGCGGCGGTGCGCTTCACCTGCTCGAGCAGCTGGGCGTAGGTGAGGGTGCGCTGCTCGCCGCGCTCGGTCTCGTAGATCTGCGCGGCGTGGCCGCCCCAGCCGGCGGCGACGTGGCGGTCGAGGCAGTTGTAGGAGAGGTTGGTCTGGGCGCCCACGAACCACTCGAAGGTGGGCGGTCTCCAGTCGAGGACCGTGTCCCAGCCGCGGAACCAGGGCAGCTCGCCCGCGGCACGCGCCCAGAAGCCCTCGGGGTCGTCCGTCGCCTCGCGCCGCATCCGCCGCACCGCCGGGTTGATCGCCTCCACGGCCTGGACCTCCGCCTCCTCCGACATTCGGCGCCATTCTCGGCGTCGGCGACGGCGCTTGGCGACCCACCGATGCGGGTGGATGGCGGGACCCCGCTCGCGGGCTCCCCGGGCGGCGGGCGCGAGGTGCGTCGCCGTCGCCCCGGGAGCCCTGTCGGAGCTGCATGTGAACCGGGGTTCCGCCATCACCCCGGGGTGCCGGTGGGCGTACCCGTCCGACACCTGTTCAACGTGCGCCGGGAGCCGGTACCGTCGCCCCCGGAGAGGCCCGCCTCTCCCGGAGTCCGACCGCTTCGTCAGTTCGGCGGAAGCCGGTGATGGGGCGCCCATGCAAAAATGACACACCCCTGGTTCCCGGTCGCGGATTCCGAGCCGGCGGGGGTCGCGCGGTGCAGCGCGCGGCGGGCATGATCGGCGGTGGCCGAGCATCCACGGAGGCGGTTCCGATGGTGGTGCGACCCCTGGGCCGGCGGCTGGGCCTCGGCCTCGCGCTGACGGCGGTACTGGTCACCGCGGGCGCCGCCAGCGCCGCCGGGGTGGGCGCGCCACCCCCGCCGAGCGCCCCCCCGACCGACTTCACCAACACCAGCCTTGCCAACCCCCAGTACAAGGGCGCCGACGGCGAGCCCTCGCTGAAGGTGGCGCCCGACGGCACCGTCTATGTCGGGGCCATCCGCGGGCTGCCCTCGGGGATCGACCTCTGGCGGATCGACCGCGGCACCGGTCCGGTCACCCATCTCAGCTCGCCGGACAGCCTGCTCCCCCCCGGCAACGCCTGCTGCGTCGCCCTCGGCGGCGGCGACATGGACCTCGCCATCACCGCCAACGGCACCGTCGCCTTCAGCAGCCTCTACCTCGGCTCGATCCACGTCGGCCGCTCGACCGACCGCGGCCAGACGATGACCCGGCAGCCGCTGGGCGGGGTCATCCCCGTCGACGACCGGGAGTGGCAGACCACCGACGGCAGCACCGTCTACATGTCCTTCCACGACGTGCTCACCGGCAACATCCAGGTGGAGCGGTCGAGCGACGGCCTCGTCTACCTGCCCGCCGGCATGGTGCTCAGCCCCACCGACCCCGCCACCCAGGACAACCAGCTCGGCAACCTGATCGCCGACCGGCACCATCCCGGCCTCCTCTACCAGGTCTACGTCACCGCCGCCGCCCCCAACGCCTCCGACGGCACCCCGATCGGCGGCCAGGGCAGGCTCAACGTGGTGAAGATGGCGGTCAGCACCAACGGCGGCAGCACCTGGACCCAGCGCACCATCTTCACCGGCGGTCCCAAGGCGAACTACGCCTCGATCTTCCCCTCGGCGGCGATCGACCGGGCGGGGAACCTCTACGCCGCGGTCAGCGACAACGCCAACCTGCTGGTCTTCTCCAGCACCGACCAGGGGGCCCACTGGAGCGCCCCGACCCGGGTCAACAGCCCGGCCGGCGCGGCGGCATTCCCGTGGATCAGCGCCGGCGGACCCGGAGGGGTGGTGGTCTCCTGGTTCGGCGCCACCACCACCGATCCCGCGTCGAAGGCGAACCTCTGGAAGGTGTACGCGGCCGAGAGCCGCAACGCCACCGCCGCCACCCCCACCTACACCCTGTTCCAGGTGAGCAACCACGTGATCCACAAGGGGGTCCTCTGCGAGAGCGGGCTCAACTGCTCCGAGGGACGCGAGCTCGGCGACTTCTTCCAGGTCGCGGTGGGTCCGGACGGCATCGCCAACCTCGCCTGGGCCGACGACGGCGCCGGGGGTCCGGCGACGGTCAGCTACGGGCGGGGCGGCTTCAACCTGGGGCCGCCGGACTAGCGCCCTTCTCCAGCACCGACGCGCCCGAGCCCGGGCGCCCTGCGCTGCTCGCCTGCTGGGCGGCGCGCACCCGGGCGGAGTAGTCCTCGAGCAGGGTGCGCGCGTGGGCCTCGTCCTCGACGCTGGCGATCACGTGGTAGCAGGGCCGGTCGGCGTCGGGGAGCATGAGCACATAGCCGCCCTCGACGAACACCTTGATGCCGTCGGTGAGGTCGACCGGCTCGTCCCGGTGCTGCTCGAGGAGGATGCGCATCACCCGCCCCTTGGCCTCCCAGGGACAGAACTCCTGGGACTGGAGGTGCGCCCAGTGGGGCACCTCGGCGCGCACCGAGCTGAGCGGACGGCCGCTGCGGGCGCGGAGCTCCAGCAGCTTGACCAGCGTGTACATGGCGTCGAACGCGCCCTGGTGGGGCCACCCGAACCCGCCGCGACCGTCCGAGGCGAGCGCCGTCCCCTCGTTGACGGCGGCGCGCAGCAGGGTCGAGGCGTCGCCCTTGGCGGGCCGGAAGCAGCCGCCGTGGCGCTCGGCCAGGCTGGTCAGCCACTGCGGGGCCGAGGCCGGTGCGACGATCTCGCCGCGGCGGTCGTCGAGGGCGTACACGGTCAGCACTCCCAGCGCCTCGTGGCTGCTGAGCACCCCGCCGTTCTCGTCGACGAGGAGGAGGCGCTCCCCGGTGGCGCTGAGCGCGCAGCCGAAGTCGGCACCGAGCGTCCTGGTGATCCCGCCGAGCTCCTCGAGCATGGAGTCGAGCTGGCCGACGGGTCGGGGCCGGTAGTCCTCGCTGAAGCCCGCGTGCAGCGGCACGGTGGTGATGCCCAGCTGGTTGAGGATGTCGGGCAGCACCAGCGAGGCGGCGCTGTAGTCGTAGTCGACGATCACCCGCAGCTCTGCGGCGCGGATCGCCTCGACGTCGACCCCGGCGAGCACGTGGTCGACGTAGGCGGGGCGTGGCGAGGCGTACTCGATGTCGCCCATCTCGTAGAACCCGACCCGGCGGATGTCCTCACGGAAGAAGAGGTTCTCCACCCTGCGCTCGGCGCGCTTGTCGATGGGCAGGCCGTTGGCGTCGAAGAACCGGATGTCGGCGCTGCGCTGGTCGAGCGGCGAGGCGAGCACGTGCACCCCGGCGGCGCAGCCGGACAGCCGGCAGGCGTACTGGGTCACCGGGACGGGCAGCTCGCTGCGGTCGAGCACCCGGCCGCCGGCGCTGACGATGCCCGCGATCAGCGCCCGCTTGATCATCCGTGAGGAGCGCGCGCAGTCGCGGGTGACCGCGATGGTCGCGCCCTTGGGATGGGTGGCGGCGAAGGCGGCGCCCAGCCGGGCGCAGTACTCCGGGGTGAGCTCGACGTTGATCAGGCCGGTCAGGCCGACCGCGGAGAAGAGCCCCGGCCGCCACTCACCCGCCCAGATGATCGACTCGTTGACCCGCGAGCCGGTCTGGATCTCCTTGTTGGGCCAGAGCTTCACGCCGGCGTCGATGCGGCTGCCCTCGCCGATCACGCAGTCGTCGCCGACGACGGTGTTCTCCTCGAGCAGGCAGTTGTTCTTGATGGTGACGTTGCGGCCGATGATGCTCTGGCGCAGCCGGCAGTTCTCACCGACGTAGCTGTGCTGCCAGAGCACGCTGTTGCTCACCTTGGCGTTGTCGTCGATCACCGTGTACTTGTCGATGACCACCGGGCCGTTGATGAAGGCGCCCGCCTTGATCTTGGCGTCGCTGCCGATGTAGACGGGGCCGTCAATGCGCACGTGGAGGCCGAACTCGACCCCCTCGCCGACCCAGACCTGGCCGTCGCGGCGGCCGGAGACCTGGCAGCGCACCCGGCCCTCGAGCGCGTCCCAGTTGGCCTGCAGGTAGGACTGGATGTTGCCGACGTCGCACCAGTAGCCGTCCGGCACCACCCCGAAGAGCGGGTCGCGTTTGCGCAGCATCGTGGGGAAGACGTCCTGCGACCAGTCGTAGGCCATCCCCGGCTTGATGTAGTCGAGCACCCTCGGCTCGATCACGTAGATGCCGGTGTTGGCCTGATCGCTGAAGACCTCGCCCCAGGACGGCTTCTCCAGGAACCGCCGCACCGCCCCGTCCGGCTCGGTGATCACCACCCCGTACTCCAGCGGGTTGGGCACCCCGTGGAGGACGATGGTGGCCATCGCCTGCTTCTCGCGGTGCTGGGCGATCACCCAGCTGAGGTCGATGTCGGTGAGGGCGTCGCCGCTGATCACGAGGAAGGTGTCGTCGAGCAGCTCGGCGGCGTTCCGGACGCTGCCCGCCGTGCCCAACGGGTGGTCCTCGACCACGTAGTGGATGTCGAGCCCCACGTCGGAGCCGTCGCCGAAGTAGTTGCGGATCTCCGAGCCGAGGTACTGGAGCGTGACCACCACCTCGGTGATGCCGTGGTCGCGGAGCAGGGTGAGGATGTGCTCCATGATCGGCCGCCCGGCGACCGGGACCAGCGGCTTCGGCCGGCGGCTGGTGAGGGGACGCAGCCGCGATCCCTCCCCGCCCGCCATGACCACCGCCTTCACCGGCGCACCTCAGCTAGTCCGCGAACTCGCCCACATCCGCTCGATGATAGTCGCCGTGTCGCGGTCCGCTGCTGACCAGGGGGGCCCGGCTCTGGCCGGCAGGGAACCGCCGGTCGAGCATACCGGCTCCCCTCCTGCCACGAAAGACGGGAGTGTGACGAGCCTCGCGCGGGCGGGCATCATCGGGCGCGACCATCAGGCGGGCGCCGCCGGCCGCCGGACAGCCGGCGATCGGATTCTCAGGCGCGACGGCGCCGCAGCGACAGCGCGGCGAGCAGGGCGCCGGCCAGGAGCAGCGGCACACCGGCGGCAGCCAGGGCCGACCCGGTGCTGGGGATGCCGACACCCCGGATGCTTCCGCCGGCGCCGGTCGCGGGCGGCTGGCCTGCCGAGGTCACCGGTGTGGTCGCCGGGGTCCGGATCGAGGCGGCCGACGCGGTCACGGCACCGGCGATCGGGGCCGGCTTCTCGGGCTGGGCCGCGGTGTCGTCGGCCTGAACCACCGAGCTCTGGGTGTTGGGAACGTCGCTCGGGTCGTGATGAACCGCGATCACGTCCACACCAGCGACCTTCACCGGGATCGCTTCGCCCGACTGCTGGGAGCTGACCAGCTCCTGCTTTCCCACACCGGCCACGTAGGCCTTGCCCATGCCGTCGCTCGACGCGTCGGAGTGGGCGACGGCGACCATCATCGCGCCGTCACCGGCATCCGCCCTGGCGGCGTCGCCGGAGCTCCGGCCATGGTGCTCGTCCTTCGCGTCGGTGCTCTTGCTGGTGTCGTCGGTCTTCTGGGTCGTGTCCTGGCTCTCGGTGTCGACCACGCACACCGTGGCGGTCCCTCCGCTCTCATGGCCGTGGGGGAGGATGACCAGGTCGATGAGAGCGGTCTTGGCGTGCGAGCCGTTCGCACGCGTCTCCGCGATCCACTCGGCGAGAGCGAGGGTGAGGATGGGATTGGCGGGCACGGCGACCAGGGCACCGCTCTGACTGCCCAGGCCGGAGCTGGAGCCACCGGCCAGGTCATTCCCCAGCACCTGCAACGCGGTTGCACCCGATCCGCCGTCGGCCGGCCCGGCAGTGGCGTTGGTGCAGCTGACGCAGATGCCGAGCCGAGTGATGCGCAGCCCGCTGGCGGTCGCGGCCCCCTCCGGTGGCGGCGCTGCGGGGACGACCCGGCTCGGATGGGCGGCGGGCAGCGGTGCTGGGACGGGCAGAACCGGATCGGGGGCGGGCGGCTGCGGGGCCAGGGGCGGCGCGCCGACGGAGGCGGACGAGACGGTGGTGGCACCCAGAAGAAGGACGGCTGCGGCGGACCCGGCGGCTGCACTCTTGACGATCCGCGTGAGCATCATCCGCCCTCCTATGTCATCGATCACCCAGCCGGGCGGCACGGTATCACGTTGGCGTCGGCGGCGCTGACGCCGACCCGGTCTGGCGGAGCGT